>JBIOJD010000054.1:0-14300 GCA_044450485.1 Polyangiales bacterium
CGCGCAACCGGAACAAGCCCGGCTCCGCGGGCACGAGCTTGTCGCGCAGCTCCGCCTGCCACGCCGGATGCGTGAAGTCGCCCGTGCCGACCACGGCCAAGCCCTTCTTGCGAGCAGCGCTGTACAGATGCTCGAGATCGCAGTCGCGGCTCGTCGCGCGCGAGTACTTCGAGTGCACGTGCAGGTCCGCAAGAAACACTTAATGACCAGGGGCGGCACGCGCCGCCCCTCCCCCGCCGGGCCGGAAGTGAATCCAAGCCGCCTTCGGCACGTGAGCGAAGCGAGCCTCGCGAGAGGGTGGGCCCCGGCGAGCTTTGCTCGACGGGCGGGAGAGTCGCGTGACTCTCCCGGTCATTGAAGCCGAGCTTCGCTCCCCTCTCGTCGCGAAGCGACGATTCACCCCTCGGAAGCAAGCTGGATTCGTTTGTCTCACTCCGCCAGCGCTTGCTCGAGATCTGCGAGCAAATCCTCTACGCCTTCGATGCCGACCGAGTAACGTACGAGCGTGTTCTTGATGCCCACGGCTTCGCGTTGCTCGGTCGTGAGCTCGAAGTAGCTCATCAAAGCGGGCTGCTCGACCAGGCTCTCGACACCGCCGAGGCTCGGTGCGATGCGCGGGATCTTCAGCTTGTCGATGAAGCGCGAGGTCGAGTCGAGGTCGCCGCGCAGCTCGAAGGTCACGACACCTCCGAAGCCGCGCATCAAGCGCACCGCGGTGTCGTGGTTCGGATGCGATGGAAGCCCCGGATACCAGACGCGGGCCACGCGCGGCTGGCGTTCCAGCCACTCTGCGATCGTTTGGGCCGAATCGTTCTGCTGGCTCACGCGCAGGGCGAGCGTCTTCAAGCCGCGGTGCACGAGATAGGCCGCGTGCGGATCGCACACCGCGCCGAACATGTGCCGCACGTCGCGGACGAGCGACACCAGCGCCGAGCTCCCCGCCACGACGCCCGCGAGCACGTCGTTGTGCCCGCCGAGGTACTTGGTCGCGCTGTGCGCGATGAGATCGATGCCGTAGTCGAGCGGGTTGAGGTTGATCGGCGTGGCAAACGTGGAGTCGATCAAGGTGCGGACGCGCTTGGGCCGGCACAGCGCCGAGACCTGCGCGAGGTCCGGCACGGTGAGGTACGGGTTGGTCGGCGCTTCGCTCACGACGAGCTTGGTCGTGGGCCGCAGTGCCCTGGCCAGAGCCTCGACGTCCGCGGGCGGCACCAACGTGTGCTCCACACCGAATTGTCCCAGAAAGCGGGTGACGAACTGACGCGTCCGCCGATAGCAATCCGCGAACAGAACCACGTGATCGCCGGACTTGACGAGCGCCAGGATCGCGCTCGTGACCGCAGCCATCCCGCTGCTGAACGACACCGCATCTTCGGCCCCTTCGAGCGCGGCCACCCGCTCCTCGAGCAGGCGCGCAGTCGGGTTGCCGTAGCGACCGTACTCCTGCCGCTCCTTGCGCCCCTCCATGTACTCGACCAGCTCCGCGGTGTCCGCGAAGGTGTACGTCGCCGTTTGCACGATCGGCGCCGTGAGCGCGTCGTGCGCATAGTGCTTGGGCTCGCCCCCGTGAACCGCAGGCGTGAGCGACGGGCGCTTCTGATCAGCCATGTCGCGCGCCAGGGTAGCAGAGGCGGACTTCGGAGCAATCAGCGCTAGTGCCGCTCGCGGTCGATGCCCGGGTGACCGGGCTCGCCGGGCTCGTGGCGCGGGTTTTGGGTCTGGTGACTGCCGTCAGCGCCGGGGACCGCCATCAGCATCGCCTTGTCGAAGATGAAGTGCTTGCGCTGGGTGGAGGGCGGCATGTGCATGCCGCTGTCCATGCGAATCGCATCGCACGGACACGCTTCGACACAGTACCCGCAGAAGATGCAGCGCAGCTCGTCGATCACGAAGACTTTGGGAAAGCGCTCGTAGCCGTGGCGCGGATCGCCCTCGGGGTACTCGGCCGCCTCGATGTGAATGCATTGGGCAGGACACGCAGTGCTGCAGCACAGGCAGGCCACGCAGCGCGGCGAGCCGTCTGCGCGATGGGTCAGCCGGTGAACGCCGCGGAAGCGCGGGGGATACGTGCGCTTCTCCTCGGGGTAATTGACGGTATCGATGTCGCCGCGACGCATGAGCGTGTTGCCGGCTGCGTCGTGCTCACGGGTCGCGAACACGTTCTTGAAGAAGCGGCCCATGGTGAGCTTCAAGCCCTTGGCCACCTCGGGCACGTAAGCCTGCTCGCGCACGTTCATCTTCGGCTTGTCGATCAGCTTGGCCATGGGCTCAACCTCCCGAAAGCAGGATCCACATCCCGGTGACGAAGACGTTGGCGAGCGAGAGCGGCAGCATGTAGCGCCAGCACAGGCTCATGATCTGGTCGTAGCGGAAGCGCGGCAGCGACCAGCGGATCATCAGGTTGACCCAGCACAACGCCACCACCTTGATCATGAAGTTGAGCACGTTGAGGATCGTGACCGTGAGGTGGGTGAGCGACGTGTATCCGCCCCCGGGCCAGTGCAACCCATCCGCGTGCAGGAACGGCACGTCGTAGCCGCCGAAGAAGATCACGGTGAGCAGGCAGTTCGTGGCCACGATCTCGATGTACTCGCCCATCATGAACATGCCGAACTTCATGCCCGAGTACTCGGTGAAGTAACCGGCCGCGAGCTCGCTCTCGCCCTCGGGCACGTCGAACGGCACGCGCTTGGTCTCTGCTATCGAGGCGGTGAAAAACAGGATGAACGCAACCGGCTGAACGATGATGCCCCACAGATGCACGCCGAAGAGCTCGTGGTGGATCTGCCACTGCACCATGTCCTCGAGCAGCAGCGTTCCGTAGACCATGAAACAGCCGACCAGCGACAGCCCGAGCATGACCTCGTAGCTGACCATCTGACTGGCGGCGCGCAGGCCGCCGAGCAGCGCGTACTTGTTGTCGCTGCAGTAACCGGCGAGCGCCGCGCCCACCACGCCGGTGCCACCGACTGCGAACACGAAGAGCACGCCGACGTTGAGGGAGGCGACCTGGAACGGGATGCCCACGCCCTGCGGGTCGGCGGGCAGCACTTCGGTCAGATGCTGCAGGTAGATCTTGTCGCCGAACGGAATGACCGCAAATGCCGCGATCGCGGGCACGACCGCGATGATCGGCGCGAGCGCGTGCAGCAGCTTGTCCGCGCGTGGAGGGATGAAGTCCTCCTTCCACATGAACTTGAGCGCGTCGGCCAGCGGGTGCAGCAGGCCGAGCAGCACGATGTTCTTGCCGCCGATCTGGATGCCGGCGCGAACCGGTCCGATGCGATCCTGGATCATCGCGCTCTGCCGGCGGTCGGCCCACACCATGACCGGTGCGAAGGTGAGCACGATGACCAACACGAACAGGATCTTCGCGATCGCGGCGATCAGCAGCATCGCATCCATCACGGCCTCGCTTCCGCGGCGGGCGCGCCTGCGCCCAGGCCTTTGCGCAGGTCCGCGAGCTGGCTGAAGCCGAGGTCCTTGCCGAGCGCCTTGGCCAGGGCCGCGAGCGTCTCCCATGCCGGGCGCACGCCTTCGGGAGCGGCAACCGCAGGTTGGAAGCGCTGCGCCATGCCCTTCTCGTTGACGAAGGTGCCGTCCATCTCGGCGTACACGGCTACCGGCACGACGACCTTGGCGACCTTGGTAAGCGCGCCAGCATGGCTCGCCAGCGCAACCAGGGGCAACGCGCGCAGCGATGCCAGCGTGCTCACGTCTTCAGCGCTGATCGAGCCGAGCGCCAGCACCGCCGTGACTTCGCCGCTGGCCACCGCGGGAAGCAGCGCCGACAAGCCGGGGATCTCGCGACCGGCCGCCTGCAGCGCGCCCTTGCGGTTCGGATTGTTGTCGCGGCTGCGCAAGATCGCGTCGCCCTCCCAGCCAGGAAGCGCTGCGAGGAAGAGCTTGTCGCTGCCGAGCGCCGCAGCGAGCTTCACGGCCGCGAGGTTGTCTTCGCTACAGTGCTCGGCGCTCAGCACCACGGCGAGCTTGCCGCCTCCTTCGACCCGCAGCGCCGCCGCAGCCGCCTGCAACGCGTCAGCGGGGCTCGTCTCGCGCTCAGCGCCTTGGCGGATCAGACCGTGCGTCAGCCGGCCCTCGTGGATGCGGCGGTAGGTCATCATGCCGTCGTCGCACATCCAGAACTTGTTGACCTGCGGATTGTCGCGCGGACGCAGCCGATACACCTTGCCGTCGCGCGGGTCGTAGTCGATGAAGCTGTTGCAGCCCGTGGCGCAGCCCGCGCACACGCTCTTCTTCGCGCGCAGGAACCACACCCGCGCCTTGAATCGGAAGTCCTTCGAGGTGAGCGCACCGACCGGGCACACGTGCTCCGTCATCAGCGTGTACCTGTGGTCGAGCTGCCGGCCCGGGCTGACCATGATCTCGTTCTTGTTGCCGCGCTCGCGCATGTCGAGCACGTGGTCGTGCGCCAGCTCGTCGCAGACGCGGATGCAGCGCGTGCACATGATGCAGCGCTCGCCGTCGTACACGATGGTCGGCCCGAAGCGCACGGCCTTCGGCTTGTGCACGGGCTCGGTGTGCTTGCGCTTGAGCTGGCCTTGGCTGGTGAGCCAGTAGTCCTGCAGCTTGCACTCGCCGGCCTGGTCGCAGATCGGACAGTCGACCGGGTGGTTCAGCAGCAGGAACTCCTGCACGCTGTGCTGGGCCGAGAGCGCTTCCGAGCTCTTGGCGAAGACCTCTTGGCCCTCCACAGCCGGCATCTGACACGCGGGCTGGAGCTTCGGCTTGACCGCGGGGGCAAACGCTTGCTTTTGCCCGTCCCACTTGAGCACGGGCATCATCACCGGGCGCTCGGCCTTGATCTCGACCAGGCACATGCGGCAGTTGGCCGCCACCGACAGGCCCGGGTGCCAGCAGTAGTGCGGGATCTCGATCCCGTGACGCCAAGCGGCCTGCATGATGCTTTGGCCGGGCTCGAACGGGATCTCTTGGCCGTCGAGTTTGAAGGTGGGCATCGGTCGCTCCGCAGGTTGCGTCATCGCGGCGGCATGGCGCCGCCTTACTCGGTCACTTCTTGGTGGGCTCGTCGGTGCTCGCGCTGAGCGCGGGGCTCTGCCCTTGTTGCACCGCGATCGCAGGCGAGACCTGGCGATTGCCGCCACCGAGGCGCGCGAGCCAATCGATGCGGCCAAAGGGGTTGCCCATGTCTTCGCCGAACGGCGCGAGCTTCGCGGCCGGTACGTCGCGGTAAGGCACGAGCGGCTGCGTCTTCTGGATCGGGTAGTCCTTGCGCAGCGGGTGCCCGACGAACTCCTCGTACATCAGGATGCGACGCAGGTCCGGATGACCGCGAAACTTCACCCCGAACATGTCGTGGCACTCGCGCTCGGTCCAATCGGCGCCCTGCCAGACGGGGATCAGCGTGTCGAGCTCCTCGCCGTCGCGCACGCGCGTCTTGAGTCGCACGCGGTGCTTCTTCTCGAGCGAGCGCACGAGCGCGACCACGTCGAAACGCGGCGTCTCGGGCTCGCGCTCTGGATAGTCGATCGCAGTAAGCCCGACGAAATGATCCATCGCGCAATCCGGATCGTTGCGCAGGAAGAGCGCGGCCGCGCGCCAGTCCGCCGGCGCAACGATCACCTCGTCATCGCCGCGAAAACTGCTCGCTGCGAGGATCCGACTACCGAGCTCGGCCTTCAGCCGATTCAGAACGCTTTGGCTCATCGCTCTTTCCGTTTGCGCGCTACGCGCCCTGACCCTCGCCCTTGCGGCGCAGCTCCGCGAGCGGTGGCATCTTCTGCGGCGGAACGATCGCCGGTTCCCTGTCGCCGTTGCTGATCTTCTCCATCAGCAGCATCAAGCCATCCAGCACGGCCTCGGGCCGCGGCGGGCATCCCGGGATGAACACGTCGACCGGGATGATCTTGTCGATGCCCGGAACGGTCGTGTAGTTGTCGTAGAAACCGCCACACGAGGCGCAGGTGCCGAACGCGATCACGTACTTCGGGTCGGTCATCTGGTCGTAGATGCGCTTGAGCGCGGGCGCCTGCTTCTGCGTGATCGTGCCTACGACCCACATCAGGTCGCTCTGGCGCGGGCTGAAGCGCGGCGCGCCGGCGCCGAAGCGCTCGACGTCGTAGCGCGGACCGGCGGTCGCCATGTGCTCCATGCCGCAGCACGCCGTGACGAACGGGTACTGGAAGAGCGAGTACTTGCGCGCCCACGCCAGCAACGCGTCGAAGCGCGTGACCGCGAAGCCCGACTGCTCGTTGCCGAGCATGGTGCTCATCTCTCCCATTCGAGCGCTCCCTTCTTCCAGGCGTAGACCAGCGTGATCGCCAGGATCAGGATGAACGCCGTCATCTCCAGCAAGCCGAACCAGCCGAGGCTGCGGAAGATGCCAGCCCAGGGAAACAGGAACACGGCCTCGATGTCGAAGACCACGAACAGGATCGCGGTCAGGTAGAATTTCACGCTGAGCCGGATTTGATTGGCGCCGTCGGAGTCCGAGCCGGCCTCGTAGGGCATGGCCTTGCCGGGCGTCATGTTCTTCTCGCCCAGGGACGACGTGAGCGTGAAGATCGCCACCGCGAAGATCACCGCGACCGCGATCATCAAGAACGCTGGCAGGTATTGGTCGAGCATTGGTGCGCCGCGAAATGACTGAGGAAATCAGCCGCCGGCCGGCCCCTATTCCTAGTCGCGCTGCCACCAAGTGTCAACGCTGGTGATGCCCGGTCCGGGCCGCCAGGATGCGCTCGAGCTCGGCGACCTGCTTGGGGATGTCGGAGGTAAGGTTGCGGTAGCCCTGCGCGGTCACCGCGATGTCGTCCTCGATGCGCACGCCGATGCCCCGGTAGCGCTCCTCGACGGCCGCATCCGTGGCGATGTACAGGCCGGGCTCCACGGTCAGCACCATGCCCGGCTCGAGCAGGCGGGGGCGTTTCTCGGCGTAATAGTCGCCCACGTCGTGGACGTCCATGCCGAGCCAATGCGAGGTCCGGTGCATGTAGAACGGCTTGTAGCGTTCCTTCTCCACCGCCTCCTCGGCCGGCCCCTCGATCAACCCGAGCCGCACGAGGCCCGCCGTCAACACCCGCACCGCCACGTCGTGTACCGCCGTGTAGGCAATGCCCGGCCGCACGCTCTCGATCGCGGCGAGCTGAGCGTCGAGCACGAGCTGGTAGATCTCGGCCTGGGCCGGGCTGAAGCGGCCATTGACCGGGAACGTGCGCGTGACGTCGCTCGCGTAGTAGTCGTACTCGGCGCCGGCATCGATCAGCAGCAGATCGCCGTCGCGCATCTGCCGGTCGTTGCGGCGGTGATGCAGGATGGTCGCGTTCGGCCCCGAGCCCACGATGCTACCATAGGCGGGCCGCTCCGCGCCGTGGGCGCGAAACACGCGCATGATCTCGGCCTCGACCTCGTACTCGTAGTGGCCCGGCAGCGCGACTTGCATGGCGCGCAGGTGCGCCTCGCGACTGATGGTTGCGGCCTTGCGCATGGCCTCGAGCTCGGCTTCGGACTTGCGAAGCCGCAGCTCGTGCAGGTCGCGTGTGAGGTCCACGATCTCGCTCGGAGCCGTCACGCCGCTGCGCGCCTTGCGCCGCACGGCGTCGAGCGCGCGAAACACCACCGCGTCGAACTCGCGGTTGCGGGCCAGGCGGTAGTGCACGCGGCGCACATCGCCGAGGTAATCTGGAAGGCGCTGCTCGAGCTCCTCGATGGGGAACGCGGCGTCCACGCCGAGCCGCTCCTTCGCGCCTTCGACGCCTGCGCGGGGCCCGTCCCAGATCTCGCGGTCCTTGTCGCGCTTGCGCACGAACACCACGCTGCGGTGCTCTTTGTGCTCGGTGGTCAGGAGCAACACGCTCTCGGGCTCGTCGAAGCCCGTGAGGTAGAAGAGGTCGCTGTCTTGGCGGTAGTCGTGCTCGACATCGTTGTTGCGGATCGCGACCTCGGCCGCGGGCACGATCGCGACGCCCGGCCCCATCTCTTTGAGGTAGCGCTCGCGACGGGTGACGAACTCGGTGCTCTCAGGCATGTCACTCAATCCTTCGGGCACGGAGCGCCGTCGTCAAGTGACGAGCTCGCACGCGCGGGGGCTTGCTGCCGTCAGCGGGCTGCCGAGCGCGTCGCACAGCGCAGCTGGCCGATTCAAATTGCCGGCCGTACAAGCATCGCGCAACAGCTCCGCGCTGCGAGGGTTGCGAAACCAATCGGCGTCGAAGCGCTGGCGCAGGGCGACGTGCAGGCACAGGCCCGCCAGCGCTTCTTCGGCGCGAGCGCGCGCACGCACGCGGTTCGCGCCGAGCACCCCGCCCAGAGCCTCGGGTAGCTCGCAGCAGAGCGCGGCGGAAAGCGCTTCGGCCAACGCCTCGAGCTGGGCCTCTGGGCGCTCGGCATCCGGCGGGGGGCAGAGCGCAAGCGCGACCCAAGCGCGGGTGTGGAGCAGCGCGAGCGTGCCCGAGAGCCGGCCGACGCGCTCGGCCTCGGCCGCGGTCAGCCCTTGCACCCGGGTCAGGTGGACCCGGTCGCCGTGAAGCTGGAGCGCGAGCGCACCCAGCGCGCCGGCCACGCTTGCACCGCAGGGCCAGCGCAGCTCCGGCGGAAGCGCCGGCTGCACCAGCGCGAGCCCGAGCGCCTCGGCGACGGCTTGCGCGGCGAAGGCGTCGCTCGCGACCCCGTGATCGATCGCGATCTGCGCGACCCGCACGTCGCGAGGCAATGCGAGCTGCACGACGCTGGCAAACGGCAACGCGCCGCCTCGATCCACCTCGGCGCGCATGCGTGCGTCGAGCTCCCGCTCGAAGCCGAGCACCCTCAGGAAGGCCGCCGCCCGCTGCCAGCGTTGCTTCGCAGCCGGAGCCGAGTCGAGCTCAGGCGCGCGCAGACCGCGCAGCAGCAGGTGCCAATCGATGCGCTTGCCGGGGTCGAACGCCCGCAAGCAGTGGCGCACGGCGTCTTGTGCCGCGTCCTCGGTTTGCCGCAGAAACGCGCGCGCGGGGTCGAGCCAGGGTGGCTCCGGCAGATCGTGCGGGCGCGGTTCCGTGAGCGCCTCGACGCTCCACGCAGACACGATCAGGGAGCTGGTGCGTGTGGGGGATCGCTCTGCAGCATCGCTCGGAGGAGGCGGCGCGACGCGCAGCGGTGCTTCGGCTCGCGCATGCGCGCTCACATGCTCGAGCGCAATGGGTTTCAGCGTCTGTTCGAGCTCGCGCCCGAGCGCACCCCGACGTCGTCCATCGTCCGCACGCGCAAGACGCGACAGCAGCTCCGGCAAACCGAGACGCTCGCCGGAGGGCAGCGACGCAGAAACGAGGGAGCGTCGCAAGCGCGCTTCGGCCGGCAACACCAGCCGAGCGTGGCGTACGCCGTCGATGTGACGCTGCATGTGAAACACCTCGTCCGTCGAGAGCGCGCCGGCGCCGCAAGCCTCCTCGAGCGCTTCGGCGCCGTGCTCGGATGCGAGCCAATCGCCGCGACCGCGAGAGCGTGGCACCGCATCGTCGCCAGGATCGCGCAGGCGCTGCAGAAGGGCCGCCTGCTCGCCCGCGAGGAATTCCTCCAGCGCAGAGCGCAAGGCCTGGGCGGCTCGAGTCACCACCTCGCAGCATAGCCGATGCTAGCCCGCGGCGCGGGCCGGCTTGCGCGCCGCGGCGCACGGCACGTAGGCTGCAAGCCATGGCGCTGTCTCAACGCATCGCATTCGTCGGAGCCGGCAACATGGCGAGCGCCCTGATCGAAGGGCTGCTCGCCGCGGGCACCTGTGTCGCGGAGCGGATCACCGCAAGCGACGTGCGAGAGGATGCGCTTGCCGCATTGCGTGGCAAGCACGGCATCTCGACGAGCCAAGACAACGCAGCGCTCGCGGCCACCGCAGACGTGGTCGTGCTCAGCGTGAAGCCGCAGGTCCTGCCTGCCGTCTTGGTCGCGCTCGGCCCCGTGCTCGACGCGCGCAAGCTCGTGCTCTCGATCGCCGCTGGGGTACCGCTCTCCGTGATCGAAGCCAGCCTACCGAGCGGGGCTCGAGCGGTACGCGCGATGCCGAACACGCCTGCGCTGGTGCGGGCCGGCGCGACCGCGATCGCAGCCGGGACATACGCGACCGGCGCGGACATGGACGTGGCGGAAGCCATCTTCCGCAGCGTGGGGGTGGTCGAACGCGTGCCCGAAACGCAGCTCGACGCGGTCACGGCGTTGAGCGGTTCGGGCCCGGCCTACGTGTTCCTGTTGTGCGAAGCGCTGACCGACGCGGGCATCAGCGTGGGTCTTTCGGCCAGCACGGCAGCCGTGCTCGCCGCACAAACCGTGTATGGCGCGGGCAAGTTGTTGCACGAGAGCGCCGAAGGGCCTGCCGCGTTGCGCGCCAGGGTGTCGAGCCCAGGCGGCACCACGGTGGCGGGTCTCGAACGCTTGGCGAAGCGCGACTTCGCAGGTGTCGTCGCGGATGCCGTGAGGCGCGCGACCGAGCGCGCCCAAGAGCTCGGCATCGCAGCGGCGACCAAGCTCGGCAAAGGCTGAGGTCCGACCTGCCCGCTCACGCTCGGGGGCCGAAAATCGCGGTGCCCACGCGAACCATGGTCGCGCCTTCCTCGACGGCGGCTTCGAGGTCCGAGCTCATGCCCATCGACAGCTCGCGAAGACCCAGCTGCTCGCCGAGCCGGCGCAGCTCGCGAAATGCAGGGCGCGCCTGCTCCGGGTCTTCCTGCGCACGCGGTATGGCCATCAAGCCGGCAAGCGAGAGCGCGGGCAACGCCTGCACCGCCGCACACAGCTCGGGCAGGGTCTCGGGCATGGCGCCTGCCTTCTGGGGCTCGCGGTCGATGTTGACCTGGATCATGACCTCGAGCCGACTCGACCGCGCGGCGGCGCGCTCGCTCAACGTCGTCGCGAGCGCCAGTGAATCGACGCAATCGACCGCGCAACCGATCGCGACCACGTGCTTGGCTTTGTTGCGTTGCAATCGCCCGATGAATCGAAAGCGTATGTCCGCCAGATCGGCAAGCTCGCGCGCCTTGCTCTCCAGTTCCTGTACGTAGCTCTCCCCGAAGTCGCGCTGTCCGAGCGCGTGCGCTGCGCGGATGGCGTCCACGCCCTGCCCTTTCGACACCGCCAGCAGCCGCACAGAGCCGGCCGGCCGCCTTACTCGCACACACGCCTCGTCGATCCGAGCGCACACCGCGGCCAGCCCAACCGCGACGCGCCGCTCGAGCTCAGTGCTCACGGCCAAGCTCCGACGGCGCCTACCGACTGCAGCAGCACGAGCGTCTCGGAGGCGGGCAGCCCGACCACGTTCGAGTACGAACCGTCGAGCGCCTCGATCAAGCCCGCACCCAAGCCCTGTGCCGCGTAAGAGCCAGCCTTGTCACGGCCTTCGCCTTGGGCCACGTAACGGCGCGCGGTCACCTCATCGAAGGCGCGGAACCGCACCTGCGTGCGCACGCTGAGCGCGCGACTCGGCTCCGAGCCAGTGTGTCGCAGCGCAACGGCGGTGATCACTTCGTGGCTCCTGCCCTGGAGCGCCAGCAACATGCGCACCGCCTCTGCATCGTCCTGCGGTTTGTTCAGAATCGCTCCACCCACCACCACGATCGTGTCTGCACCGAGCACCCATACGCGCCGGCCCTCCGCGCGCAGTCGCGCCACGACAGCAGCAGCCTTGCGTGCGGCCAGCTCCGCGGCGTAGGTGGCGGGCGCGACCGCTCGAGGTGGTGGCTCTTCCACGCCGCTCTCGATCACCGTGAACGTCAGCCCGAGCTGGCTCAAGATCTCGCGCCGCCGCGGCGAGGCGGAAGCCAGCACGAGCGGCTCGCGCTGTTCCACGGTCGACACGACTCCCGAGTGTCGCTGCTCGGACAAGCCTCAACCCTTGCGCGCGAAGGCGCGCTGCTTGTCGTCGAGATAGCGCTTGTACCGGCCGACGTAGGTGCGGCTCACTTGTTGCGGATCGAGCCTCAAATGCCGGCCGAGCTCTTTGAGAAAGCCGCTGGTGTAGACCAGCTCCGGCAGCCGGCCGAAGTCGTCGTCCTCGATCGCCTTCAAGTAGGGCAAGGAGATCTTCGTGCGTTGATTGATCTCGTGCAGCGTCATGCGTTGCGATTCGCGCACCTGTCGCAGCAGCGCGCCGGTGAACTGCGTGTCGGGCGTGACGTCGGGGGGCGGACGCGCGGGCTCTTCGTCGCGCGCAGCCTCGGCCGCTTCGGGCCTGGGCTCGGGCTCGTCCGGGAACACCGACAGCTCGTACGGCCTGCGTCGCGCCGGATCGACGAGCACGTCGAACGCCTCGTCCAGGCGCGCGCGCAGTTTCTCGATCTCGTGCGGCTCGTAGAGGCCGTAGCAGCACAGCGCATCGTGCGCATACACGTCGCGCGCACGCTTGTAGGCGCGCCTGATGTCCTCGTCCGAGGCGCCGCGCTCGATCTCGAGCAGGTCGTGGTGACCTGCGTGCGGCACACCCGAGAGCCGCATGGCCGGCGCTTTGCCCGAGTCCAGCATCAAGAGGTGGCG
This sequence comes from Polyangiales bacterium, assembly GCA_044450485.1. Classification (GTDB taxonomy): domain Bacteria; phylum Myxococcota_A; class Polyangia; order Polyangiales; family JAFGIB01; genus CAVZVA01. Next base: position 12,475 of record JBIOJD010000054.1, read on the forward strand.
CGCGATCTTCTCGATCTTGCGGCTCGACTTCGCGCCCGGCACCTCGAGCAAGAGCGGCCGCCGATTGCGAATGCACGTCCAGACCGTGTCGTCGTGATCGATGTGACCCACGTAGTCGAGGGTGATGCCGAGTCTCCGTCGAACGGCGCTCTGCATCGCGAAGCCGAGCTCGAGATCCGCGCGCAGCCTCGTCTGGTTGATCACCACGTGCGGACGGAAGCGCTCGATCGCGCGCTGTACCGGCTCGGCCAGCGCGTGACCCTCCTGCTCGAGCTCGTGCAACAGGTCTAGCGGCGGCGGGGCCCCGCCCAATGCGCGCATCCTGCGTTCGAGCTCGGTCGACGCTTCCGCGTCCGGGGTCTGCTGCAAGAGATAGCGCACGAAGGCCCCGCGCAAGAACCGATAGGTGTTCTCGATCGCGGTGGGCTCGGGCACGGTCACGAATAGAGCCAGATCGGCGGCGAGATAGTGATCCAAGGTCTCGCGCGAAAGTCCCACGCCCAGATCGACCACGACGTAGTCGGCGTCGAGCTCGCGCAGCCCACTCATCAGTCGCGTGAGCTTCTCTGCGCGTGCGCCGCTGGCACCCGGCTCGTCGAGTCCGAGGTGCAAGAGCTGTAAGCCGCGAATCGGCGACTCGCGCAGCGCTTCGGTTTGAGACGTGCCCGCGCGCGGCGCCTCGCTGCGCCCGGGCCGCCTCATCTTGCTGAGCGGCACGGCCGGCGCGGTGCCGAGGCACGTGTGGAGGTTGGCGCCTGCCGGATCGGCATCGACCAGGACGACCTTGCGCCCGATGGTCGCCAAGTAGAGCCCCAGGTTGGCTGCGAGCACGGTCTTGCCAACGCCACCGCGAGCGCCACCGACCACGACCACGCGCAGCGGACGCTGCTGCGCCGGGCTCTCGACGCTCGCGGCACGCGGCGCGGCTACCGGCGCAGGCGGCGCGGGTTCTTTGTCGCCCTCGCGATCGACCTCTACGGCAGGACCATCGTGCTGCACGCGCAGCGGCTCGACCGGTTCTTCACCGTCCTCGGGATCTGGCTCGCGAAACAGCTCTAGCGCCTCGTCTGCAGAGGCGTTCTCGGCGTCCACCTCGACGTCGACCGCTTCGTCCCCGTCCTCGTCGTCGACGCCCGACACGCACGCTCTCTACCAAGCACCGTCCACCGGCGCAAACTGGGCTCCGTCACCGGGAAGGGCACGCGCCCTTCCCGCCCGCCGAGCAAAGCTCGTCGGGTCCCACCCATCCGCGAGGTTCGCTTCGCTCACGCAACGAATGCAGCGGGGTCTCACTCCGCGGGGGCGGGGAGGCGCGTGCCTCCCCGCGTCATCAAAAACGGCTCCCACTCGGTGAAGTGGCGGGGGGCGGCGGCGAGCGTCGCCGCCGTGGACCAGCCTGGGCGTGTCGGCTGCTTCAGCAAGCGCATGCCAGCGACCTCGGGTGTGGCGCCGCCCTTCATGAAATTGCAGAGCCTGCACGAGGTCACGAGGTTCTCCCACGTCGCACGCCCTCCCTGCGAGCGCGGGGTCACGTGGTCGAGATTGAGCTCTTTGCTCGGCAACCGCTTGCCACAGTACTGACAGGTGTGATCGTCGCGCAGGTACACGTTGCGGCGCGAAAGCCGAATCGTGGTCCCAGGAATGCGCCCGTAGCGCATCACGAGCAGGATGCGCGGCACCGAGACCGGCCCGGAGCTCGTGCGGATCACCTCGTAGCCCTCCATCGCACGCAGGGCGAGCCAGCGCGCGAAGTCGTAGGCCTCGTAACGTGCATCGAGCGCCTTGGCCGCCCCCACGTAAAGCATGGTGAGGGCCCTGCGCGCGCG
>JBIOJD010000055.1:0-14295 GCA_044450485.1 Polyangiales bacterium
CGACCATGCCAACCACGGTGGTGGCAAGGACAACATCACCGCGCTGGTGGTTGCGGTGCCGGACGCCGCGGCCGGGCTCGACCGGCTCGCCAGCGAGGTCAACCTCAAGCTCGAGACGCTGCACCGCATGCCGCTGTTCCGTCACCTGACCTACCAGGAGCTGGTGCGGGTCATGAACATCGTCGACGTGCGCGACCTCGCGCAGGAACAGCGCGCGATCGAGGAGGGCGACGAGGGCGACGAGATGTTCATCGTGCTCACGGGCGGCGTGCGCGTGCACTCGGGCGACACCAAGATCACGGCGCTTGGGCCCGGCCAGCACTTCGGCGAGATGGCGCTGGTCGACAAGGTTCCGCGCAGCGCGAGCGTCACCGCCGAGCAACCGACGAAGCTCATGGTGCTGCGCCGCCGCGACTTCTTCGACATCGTGCGCAAGGATCACGACGTGGCGGTCAAGCTCTTGTGGGCCTTCCTCGGCGTGCTGACCGAGCGCCTGCGCCGCACCTCGGCTGACCTCGGCGATGCTCGTGATCAGCTCGCACTGCTGATGACGAGCGAGCTGCTGAACGACGCCGAAGTCGAAGAGATTAAGGGTTAGCCGCCTTGCGGGCGACCGCGAGGCGTTCGTAGGCGATCAGCGGTTGGCGCGAGGGGTGCTCGCACAGCTCGCGGGCCCAGTCGTGGGTGTCGGTGTCCTGTTGCAGCTCGAAGCCGGCAGTCTCGAGCGTCTCGCGCATCTGCTGGCGCGAGAACGTGCTGTGGAAGGGCTCGCCGATCAGTCGCATCGAGGCGAGCACGAACGCTCGGGCATGACGCAGCCACACCAGATCGGGCGTGACGTAGGTCAGCAACAAGACCGAGCCATCGGCCGAGGCCAGCGCGATCTCGCGCAGCATGCTCGTGATGGCGGTGCATTCTAGATAGGGCACGAGGCCTTCGGCGATGAAGAGCGAAGGCTCGGCGTCGCGGTGACCTGCATCGGCGAGGCGGGCGCGCAGGCCGCCGGCCGAGAGGTCGAGCGACACGTGCGAGAGTGAGCCCGCGACCCGTGGGAGACCGGCGGTGCGGGCCAGCTTCTCGCGTTGGCTGTCCGGGTGGTCGACCTCGTAGACGCTCGCGTGCCGGAGGGCCTCGAGCCGGTACGCGCGCGTGTCGAGCCCCGCGCCCACGATCACCACCTGGCGTGTCCCAGCCTCGACCGCGCGGCCGACGAGCCGGTCGATGATCGCAGAACGCAACGCGACGTGGTCCACCATGCCGAGGCTCACGCTGGACGCGGCCGCCGCGAGCCAGCCGCGGCCCGCGTCGCCTTCGCGCAGGGCCTGCACGAGGAGCGACAGCGGGCGCGGCAGCATGCGCTCAGCTTCGCGATCCTGAGGGTCGAGCACCGCCGCCCGTGTGCTCGACGCCAGCGCCCTGGCAGCGGCCACCGCCGCCGCGGTCAAGCTCGAGCGTCCCTTACGCACCGAAAACATGGTATCACCCGGCACCGCAGGTCCATGAAGGGTTTCTTGCGCGCCACGTTTTGGGCCTTGCTGCTGGTCGCGCTTGCCAGGGCCGGCACGGCGGCGGCCGACGATGCGAATCGTGCGCTGTTGACTCGGCCCATCGACTACACGGACGTGGCCGATGCCTTCGAGCCCGGGCACGCGGTCGACGTCAATCTGCAGCTCGGGTACCGGCGCGACATGGCTTCCGGCACGATCGAGCGGGAGACGGCCGACTCGACCGCGCAGGACGGGCAGACCACGCGCCACCACGTGGACGTTGCCAAGAGTGTGCGGGTGCGCAACGAGCTCGCCCTCAGGCTCGATGTCGGTGTGTTTCACGATGTGATGGTGTTCGCGCGCCTGCCGATCGTGCTCAGCGATGACAACGAGCTGCGCCCCGCCGACGGCGTGGCGTGCACCCCCCCCGTAGCCTCGACCGGCTGCTCGGCCTTGCAGGAGCCGATCGGTAGCGCGATGCAGCCTCAGCCTGGGGCTCAGTCGCTCTTTGATCTTTCGCACAATCTGATCAGCGCGCGGCGCTCGGGCGTGCCCCATTTCGACTTCGGTGCAGCGTGGGCGGTCATCAATCAATACCGCACGCGCCAGCTTCCCACCTGGGTGCTGGTCATCACCGGCTCGGCGGACACGGGCAAGGTGATGCAAGCGTGTCTCGATGGGCACACATGCAATCCAGGCGTGAGCCGCGGCACCGCCAAGCTCGAGCTAGAGTCGCGCTGGTCGTATCGTTACCGGTTCTTCGAGCCGTTCTTCGGGCTGAGCCACGCGTTCGAGTGGATCGCCGGCGGGGAGAGCGCGTATCACCCGGCCGGCAAGCTCGACGGCATCGTCGATGATGGGCCGCCCCAGGTCACGCAGGGAACGCTCGGCACGGCGTTCTTGCCGTGGGAAGACCGCGCGCGCTTTCAGCGTTTCGAGCTCGACTTGCAGGGCAGCGCTGCGTTCATCGGCGCCGGCCGTGACTTCTCTCCGCTCTTCGACGCGCTTGGAAGCTCTCAGAATCCACAGCTCACGGCGCCGAGCTACGATCGCACGGGGGCGGGACGACATGCGGTGCCTTTCACCGGCGTCACCAACGTGGAGGAGCACGCGCGGCTCGGGCTCGACATGAGGCTCGCGTTGCAGGCGGCGCGCTACGTGCGCTTCGCGTTCGGGTTCGGCTTGTCGTACCTGACCTCGCACCTCATCACCGGCGCTCCTGCGTGCGACACCTCGGTGCAGGCCAGCGCGGGCGATCCCCGCTCGACAGGTTGCAGCGCGGGCATCGCGGATCCGGTGCAGCGTCCGGCGATCGACACACCCGGTCGTCGGTTTCGGCTCGAAGGCGACGTCACGGTTCGTCTGGCGTTGGCCGCGATGGGCCAGTTTTGAGCGACGCGAGCACGCGCCCATAGATCTCGCGGCGAGCGAGCCCCGTCTCGCGCGCGAGCGTGCGGGCCACGTCGCGGGGCGACAAGCCGCGTGCGAGCAGCTCGGCGATTGCAGGACCGAGATCGCGCGCAGCTTCCTCGGGAGCGTCGGGCTCGGCGGGATCGCCGGCGGCGATTACCACCGTGACCTCGCCGCGCGTACCTCGTGCAAAACGTTCAGCGAGCTCGGTGGCGGTGCCGCGGACCACCTCTTCGTGCACCTTGGTCAGCTCGCGACACACCGCGACCCCGCGTCCAGGATGAAGGCGTGCCGAGAGGTCGCGCAGCGTAGCTGCCAGGCGCGTGGGAGCCTCGAAGAACACGGCCGCGTCCGGGTCGGCCGCGATGCGTTCGAGCCAGGCCTCGCGCTTGCTTCCAGTGCGCGGTGCGAATCCCGCGAAACGAAACGAATCGAAGGGTAGGCCGCACACGCTGAGCGCGGCGACGACAGCGCTCGGTCCCGGAACGCTCTCCACCGCGATCGCGCGCGCGTGCGCGGCCGCGACGAGCTTCGCACCCGGGTCGCTGATGAGCGGCGTCCCCGCGTCCGTGACCAGCGCCAGCCGCTTTCCCTCTTCCAGATCTTTGAGGCAGCGCTCGATCGCGGCGTCGCTCGAGTGGGCGTGCAGCGCGCGCAGGCCCGTAGACACTCCGTGGCGGCTGAGCAGCTTGCGCGTGTTGCGCGTGTCCTCGGCCAGAATCAGATCCGCCTCGCGCAGCGCAGCCAGCGCCCGCAGGGTGATGTCCTGCAGGTTGCCAATGGGCGTCGCCAGGATCGAAAGCTTGCCCGCGGATGGGGCGCCACGGTCAGGCGAGCCTTCGTCCACGGCGAGCCTCAGTCCCCGAGCACGCCTTCGCCGAGCTCTCGGGCGAGATACTCTTTGAGCTTGGTTTGCACGCGCTTCTCGAGCTGGCGTACGCGCTCGCGGCTGACGCCGAAGGCCTCGCCCAGCTGCTGCAGTGTGCGCGGCTCGTCCGCGAGCATGCGTTGTTCGAAGATCATGGCTTCTTTGCCTTGGAGCTGCGCGCCGAAGGCGTGGATCTTGTCCCTCACCATCTCGTCGACCTCGGCTTGCGCCAGCACGTCGTCGACGCGCTGCCCCGATTCGACCAGCAAGTCGACGCGATTGGGCGCATCTGCCTCGCCCGCACGAACCGGTGCGTCGAGCGAGGCGTCGCCGGCCGACAGTCTGCGATCCATTTGCACGACGTCTTCGGTGGAGACGTTCAAGCGCTTGCCGATCTGCTCCGCGGTGGGCTCGATGCCCATGGCCGAGAGCTTGGCGCGCTCCTTTTGGAGGTTGAAGAACAGCTTGCGCTGGGCCTGCGTGGTGCCGAGCTTGACCAGGCGCGCGTTGTTCAGGATGAAGCGCAAAATGTACGCGCGGATCCACCAGGCCGCGTAGGTCGAGAGCTTGACCCCCTTGTACGGGTCGTACTTCTTCACGGCCTGCATCAGGCCGATGCTGCCTTCCTGGATCAGATCCGGGATCTGCTTGTGCGCGCGCCGGTACTCGTAGGCGATCTTCACCACCAGGCGCAGGTTGGCCGTGACCAGCGTGGCTGCCGCGTCGAGGTCGCCTTGCTCGTAGTAGCGCACCGCAGCGTCGTGCTCTTCGGCCGGCGTGAGCAGCTTGTGCCGGTGCACGTCCCGCATGTACGCTTGTAGCGGGTCGTAAGGTGCGAGCGGGCCCACCTTGTCGGGGCGAGAGCCTTCCCGCGAGCTGGGCTCGGGCTCGCCGCCCGCGAGATCAGGGTCCTCGACCAGCTCGGCTGCGATCGAGTCGAGGTCTTCCCCGTCCTCGGGCTCGCGGGCCCTAGGCGCGCGATGTTCTTGCTGCTCCCGGGGCGGCCGCGCGCTGTTGCGGTCAGCGGCTTTCATCGAAGTAGCGAATCCTAGTCCTCGGAAACGGTCGCGTCTACCCGCCGCGTTTGCGGCCCTTGCGGCCCGCTGCCGGGACGCCGGCAGGCCCGGTCGGCAGCGCACGAGGGCCCGAGATCGGCCCCATGATGTGAAATCGAATCATGCCGTCCGCGCCGGCGAAGTTGCTCAAATTGATGTTCATCAGCTCGACCATGGCCTTGGTTCGGTCGTTGCGCTTGGCGTACGCATCCTTGACCTTCACCCCGAGCGTCACATCCGCGATCGAGTTGGGGAAGCTCTGCGACACGCGCAGCGAGCCCGATCCGCTCAGCTCGATGTCCTTGCCCTTGGCCTCGAGCTTCGAGATGGTCGCGACGCCTTCCTTGATCTCCAGCTTCATCTCGAGCGTGCCGGCGTGGATCGCCTCGAGTGTGATGCCGCCGGGCAAACCCGGCACCTTGATCTTGGTCTTGCCGTCGCCGAGCTGGAGGTTCTCGATCCGCAGGTCGATGTCGCCCACCGTCTCGGCCGCAAGGGCGGACAAGGTCAGATCGATGGTGCCGGTCGCCGCGCCGCTCAGCGGGATGCCGAGCGCGGCGCCGAGCGCGAGCGTGTCGAGGTCGAGGGCGTCGAGCTCGGCTTGCACATGCGCGGGCCCGTCCTTCTTCGCCGAGTAGCTGCCGACGACCTCGCCTTTGCCCGCGACCGCGTCGAAGTGCACGCCCATGCCCCCGAAGAGCAGCGTGAACGGGGCCGCGCTCAGGGTCAGCTTGTCGATGGCGATGTGGCTCGCTTGCCCGTCCGGCTCCGAAGCAGGCTTGTCGAGCCGCACGTTTCGCAGCGTCACCCCGGTGAGCCAATGAGGCCCGAGGTCGCCGATTCGCAGCTTGGTGCCGGGCGCGCTCGAAGCTTCGGCGCGGCTGATCAGCAGATCGCGCACGCGCTCGTACGGAAAGCCGAGGACCGCGAACAAGACGAAGCAGGAGCAGAAGAAGCTCGCATAGCCGCCGAGGCCGAGCAGATTCTTGCGGGTGAGCGTCTTCACGTGCAGCCGCCTTTCAACCGTCGCTCGGGCTCGGCCCGTTGGCCGAGGTCGACTTCGTGCCTGTCGTCTTGCCTTCTTTGCGGTCGAACGTCAGCACGCCGAGCTTGAAGCGGTAGGTGTCGCCCGGCTGATAGTGCTCGATCTGCACCTGATCGACCGCGACCGGATACTCGCTCGTGACGATGCCGTCGAGCAGCTCCACCAGGCCCGTGAGCCCCACGTCGCTGATCGACGCGCGCACGCTGCGCCGTTTGTAGTTGCCGCTGACCTTCTCGGGCTGGTCGGTGATCTCGCGAATGGTCAGTTTCTTCTCTTTCGCCTTGCCTTCGAGAAACGTTCCGAGCGGCGGCGTGTGCCTGGTGTAGCGCTGGCTCGCGGCCTTGCGCGCTTCGGCCAGCTGCACCAGCTGCGCGCGCTTGCCGCCGATCATTTCGAGCGCCGCGCGGAGCTGCACGTTGTCATCCGCGATCTCGGCGTTCTTGTGCGCGGTCAGAAACAACGGTAGCGCCAGCAGGCACACGGCCGCGATCACGCCGAGCACCATGACCATGCCCTTCTCGCGCTCGTTGAAGCCGTCCCAGATGCCTCGCATGCGGTCGAGCAGCTCGTTCATGGCTCGCCCTCCGAGCTCTTCTTCTTGCCCTTGGATTCGGCGCTGCCGTCACCCGGACACTGCACGGTGGCCTCGATCTGGTAGCTGATCTTGTTGTCGGTGTTGCCGGGGCTCGTGCGCCCGAGCTGAATGTCGTGGAAGCAAGGGTGCTTCTCGAGCGCGCTCACGATCTCGTCGCGCTGCACGAGCGAATCGAGCACGCCCTGCAGCTCCATGCGCCCTTCGCGCTTTTCGTCCGCGACTTCCACCGAGAGCCGGCGCACTTCGTGGCTGATGCTTGGAGCGACCGCAGCCGAGACCGCTTCCACCGCGTCGTAGGCGTCGAAGCGCGGCAATGGATCGGTCCAGCGAGGGTTCTTGGCGAGCTGGATCGCCGGCGCGGCTTCGGTGATGCTGTGGCCGAAGACTTCTTTGGTCACGCTGGCGAGCTCGGTCTTGAGCGCTTGTTGCTCGTCGGACAGCAGCATCTGCCGCATTTTGAGCGAGAACATCGCCGTCATCACGACCAGCACGACGCAAGTCACGATCATGCTGAGCTGCTCCACCACCTCCCCGCGCGTGTCCGTGGTCGCGAACGCGCCCTTGCGCAGGTTGATGCGGCGGCGGCCCATCGCACCGCGCGCCGCGAGCGCCGTCGCCAGACCGAATGCGGGCGAGGGCAGGGTTTGCGCCACCGTGGGCGTCGGCAGCCCGAGCGGGGTCACTTCACGCACGCCGAGCGCGCTCGCGATCCACGCCGCAGCGCCGTCGGCGATCGCGCCCGGGCCGCTCAGCAACACGCGGGAAGGCGCCTCGAAGCCGGCGCCGCGAAAGCTCGCGAGCGTGCGCTGCAGCTCGTGCTGAGCGTCGGCCGCGGCACCGGGCATGTCCTCGATGCCGATCGCGATCGTGCGCGCGAACACGCACATACCGGCCCGCAAGAAGCACAGGTCGGTTCGGTGGTCGCCGAGATCGACCAGCAGCACGATGCCTGCGGCTCGCAGCTCCGGCAGCAGACTGCACAAGCCATCGAGCGCCGCGGCGCCGGCCGCCAGCTCGCGCGGCTCGAGCCCGGCGAGCTTCAGGCGATCGAGCAAGGCGGACACGTGCGTGGGCAGGACCGAGGCGGCGAGCACGTTGACCACACCTGCGGCGCCGCCGCCCGTCTCTGCGCTGGCGGGCTGATGATCGTACACGGCGTCGTGCGGGTCGTAGGGCAAGAGCGCTTCGAGCTCGAACGGCAGGATCTCCGCGATGCGTTTGCGCGCAGCGCCCGGGAGCTCGAGCATGCGCAGCGACACTTCTTCTCCGGGCATGGCGGCGACGATCACGTCCGGGGCCGCCGGCAGCGCGCGCAACAGATTGCGGCCGGCGTCGCCGAGCTCGGCCAGATGACCGGGGCTGCCGGGCTGCTCGACCAGGGGGATCTCCACGTAGCGCTCCACCTCGAGCTTGCGCAGCGCGCTGCGGATCAGCGTGCCCCGCAGCGCGGTGGTGCCGACGTCGATTCCTAGAAAGCGTGCCATGCCTGATGCCCTGCTCCTCTATTCGATCCGGTAATAGTGCGTGACGCCGAGCGGCGGCAGCACGCCGGCCACGCCCGGCGGCGGCACCCACGCCTTGTCGAAGTTGACGATCATCGTGAGCTTGGCTTGGGCGCGGCCCACGCGGCCCGTGGACTGAATCGTGAAGATCGAGGCCTCGGTCAGGAACATGTTCATGATCTGCGGCTTGAGCTCGGGCGGAATCACCATCGGCGTCCAGGCCATCAGCGGCGAGTCTTTGAGGAAGCTTTGCAGTATCGCATACATGTCCATGCCGCGGCTCGGGCTGGCGGTGACGAAGTTGACGAAGTCCTCTGGGCCGCTGAAGAGCGCGATTGGAATGATCATGCGCGCTGTGTTGAACAGCATGATGAAGGAAGCCGCCTGGCCGGGGTCGCGGCACAGCGGCTGGTTCGTGACGAACGAGCACAGGCGCGCGAGCAGCACCTCCGGCGGCGCCATGTTCACGTTCACGGCGCCCGAGCCGTAGATGGTGACCTTGCGCGCGCGTGGGTCATCGGCCTTGGGCTCGACGAAGGTCGCCCAGAAGTCGTCGCTGACCCCGCGGATCAGCCGCAGCTCCTCGAGCGAATCGAAGGGCGCATTCTTGACCAGATAAGGCTCGGGATATTGCGCATAGATGTTGTCCTCGCTACCGCCCACGGTGATGCTGGCGCTGCCGGGGTCGAACACGGTGCGCTGGTCGTCGGGATCCCACCAGTCGATCATGTCCGAGACGATGTCGAGGCGGGTCGTGTAGTGCCCGTCCGGGTCGCGCGCGCTGAACATCGGGTCGTAGGGGCTTTCAGGCGACTGGTAGCCGCCCAGCAACGCGAAGAGCTGCATCGCGATGCTTCTACGCGCTTCGTCGCCGGTGAAGAACAGCGGCGCATTGAGGTTGATCTTGCCGTTCTCCGGAACCGTGAGCACCTCGAAGGTGCCACCCGTATCCTTGACGCCCTTCATCAGGCTGAAATCGACGCCGCTCTGCTGGGTCATGGTCTTCGCGTCTTTGAGGTTGGCGAAGGGCGCGAGCAGCGTGCTGGCGAAGTCCCAGACGTTGAGCTGCGGCGGCGGGCGACCGATCAGCATCTGGTAGATGGGAGCCGCGAGCCTGCGGATGTCGGGCTCGCGCGCGATCAACAGGCGCGTCAGGTTTGCGCCGCTCTTGGCCAGATACTCGGCTTTCAGGCGGTCGCGCTCGCTCTCGGCCACGTGGAACTCGGTGACCGCGCTCTCCATCAAGTCCGCCACGAACACCGCGAGCACCGTGATGGCGGCGATCACCATCACGAGCGCCACGCCCCGCCGCGAAGCGGGATCGCTCGGGCGGGCTCCAGCACGCGGGCGCGACTTGCCGCGATTGCGCCGCGGTCGCAGCTCCTGCTCGCTGACGTAGACGAGCCCCGGCTTTTCGCCGGTCGAGCTCGCGGTAGCGCTATGGGGCTTGGTGCTCATCGTCGGTAGATCGCGTGATTGAGCGCAAAACGCATGGGCAGCGAAACGCGCGTGCCGAAGGTCTCGTCGCGGCCCCTGCCCTGGATGTTCGGAACGCTGAGCTTGATCTCGACCTGGGACGGCAAGCGATTGGGCTGCATCGCCGCCTGCATCGTGTCCCACGTCTTCAGCCACTGCATCGACAGCGGGTCGAGGTACACGAGGTCGAACTTGGTCACGTTCTGGACCATCACCTGGGCCTGTCCGCCCTGTTGCGGGTCGTCGTCGATGCGGCGTTGTTCGCGGCGGATGAGCGCCGTGTGAGTGCGGTCGTGCGGGTCGTCGCCCAGGTAATACGAGAGCTCGGCCTGGTCCGACTCGTGCGCATCGCGATACAGGCGCTGGTGCGCGAACGCGGTGAAGTCGATGCGCGCGCCCTTGCCCGAGTCCTTGCCTACGAAACAGGTCTTCACGACTTGGAGCGCGGGGTTCGGGTTGAGGTGTGCGGACACGAACGCCGAGCTGAGCTCGCGCGTCATGCGCTCTAGGCCAAGACGGATCTCGTGGTGGCGGTCGAGCTCGGCCTCGACGCGCTTCTTGTTCTGCGCGGTCTGGGTGAAGCCGCTGTAGATCAAGGTGGAGACCATGGCGACGATGGCCATCGCGACCATGACCTCGATCAGCGTGAAGCCCGCGGCTCGCTTCGGTTGCGCGGTCATTGCGTCACCGGTGGGGCAACGGGCAGCTGACCGCCGAGAGCGCCGCCGACTTGCGACGGCAGGACGCCGGCAGCTCCGGGCTGGCCCGGTTGGCCCGTCTGACCGGGCAGCCCCGTGATCGGCAAGCCGGTCAGGGGATCGATCGTGGTGGGTTGTTCCGCCACGAGGTACTGCGTGACGTCGAACTGGTGCGAGAGCTTGCCTTCCTTCCAGCGCACGGTCACGGTCGCGCGGCGGATCTGCTGCTCGAACGATGGCTTCAAGATCGGATACACGTAGCCGAGCGCCATCGCTGCGAGGCCCCCGAGACCGCCACCGCTCTGCAACATCTGCATCGGGTCCATGTTCTTGACGACGTCGAGGGGGTTCGTGCTCGTGCTTGCGCCGGGTTGCCCCGGTGTGCCGGCCGGTGGGGTCGCGCCGATCGGTGGCGTGGCGCCGCCGAGCAAGCTCGTGAGCGGGTTGGCGCTCTGTGTGGATGCGGCCGCGTTCGCGGCCGACGCCGCACCCGATCCGGGCTTACCCTTGTCTGGCTCCTGCGTCATGAACATGGTCTCGGGCAGCAAGATCGGCTCGATTTCGTAGTCGCAGGTGTAGCCCTCGATCGGCGCCTCCTTGCAGCAGTTGTCCGAGCCATTCGCGAACACCGCCGGCAGGCCCTTGATCGCGATGTCCTCTTCGATCTCGCCCATTTTGCAGCGGACGAGCAGCGTGGCGAGGCCCATCTTGCGCGAGCGCGCCGCGATCTTCATCGCTCCGGCCTCGCTCGAGAAAATCGCTGCCAGCGATACCGCCAGGATGGCCACGGCCACCATGACCTCGAGCAACGTAAAGCCGTCGCGTTGCGGCCTCACAGCTCCTCCTCGGTGGTCTTGCTGTTGGAGGTCTCGGGCTCGAGGCGCTTGGGCTCGAAGGCTTCGGCGTAGACCTGACAACGACCGGTGAGCGGTCGCACTTCGACCGAGTACACGGAGTCGCCGCCGTCCGAGAGCTGGATCACGGCGTGCTCGGTCATGCCCGTCGGAAAGAAGTGCACCGAGCCTTTGCCTTGCAGCAGCGGCGCCGGCTCGTGCGGCACGACGAGCTTGAGAAAGCTCACCCTGCGCCCGAGGCTGACCTTGGCGTAGCGCGGCATGGCCTTGCCGTCGCGACCGGCGAGCGCGTGAAACGGCGTCGCCCCGAACGTGGGCCGCAAGGCTTCCGAGATGCGGTTGCGAGCCGCGACCCAAGGATCGACCGCGACCGTGTCCGTGCCCGACTTCTCGATCGTGTTCTTGCGCCGCTCGTCGTCGGTGCGCGCGAGCGCGACGTGGTCGTGCGCCTCCTCGATCGTGAACGTATTGCCCGGGATGTCGAACGCGATCCGCACAGTCGTGCCCTGCACGATCGCCCTGTTGAAGCTGAAGCGCGTTGCGGACACGAGCTTGGCTGCAGCCGACTTGAGCTGGGTCTTGGTGACTGCGCCCAGACTGAACGACAGACCGGAAGCGGCGAGCCCGAGGATGACCACGACCACGATCAGCTCGATCAAGGTCATGCCTTCTAGGGACGCGCTCGCTGCCGGCCTGTTCATGCTCATTGGATGTCGTCTTCGGTGCCCATTTGGCCGTCGGGTCCTGCGGATTTCACCGTCACTCCGTCCTGGTCGCACTCGATCGAGAAGTCGTGGCCCCAGGCGTCCTTGGTGTTCTTCTTCTGGTCGAGGATCTTGTCGGTGACCAGGTCCTGTACCGTCGGGCAGTTGTCGTGCTCCGACATGAACAGCTCCGCCGCGCTGGAGATGGTCTTGGCGTCCCCGCTGGTTTGACTGATCTTGGCTTTCCTCAAGCGAGGCAAGATGGCGAAGCCAGCCGCAGTCGCGACCAGCGCCATGATCACCATGACGACCATGATCTCGATCAGAGTCATGGCTTCGCGGCTGCGGCGCGCACGCTCACTGCGCTCGGTTGGGCGCGGGTGAAGTTTCGAAGCGATCTCTTGGTTGTCTAGCTCGTTTTGCGTTTGCATGTTTGCCCCACGGGACGTCACAACACGTTGTCATCCACGGAGAAGGAACCGCTCGGCCCAGCCGAGACCACCTCGGCCGAGCTCGGGTCGACCGGCGACGGGCAGCGTACGTACAGCTCGCGGCCCCAGCCGTCGGTCGGAACTTCGCTCAGATAGTGCGCTGCCCCACGCGGCGGGTGCACGAGCTCGGTCTTGTTGCGCGGGCAACGCCCCATCTCGGCGCGAAACGCCGAGACCGCGCGGTCGACCTCGGCGATGTTCGCCCGCGTCACACGCACGCGTGCGCGTGAGTCGGCAACGCGAAAGGCCGCGAACAGGATCAGGCCGAGCAGGCACCACGAACCGAGCGCCCGCCACCTGCGCAGTGAGAACAAGCCGGCCGTGGCGCCCCTGCGCCGCTCCCACGGCAAGAGGACGTTCGAGCTGGCCTTCTTGATCCTGCGCGGCTTCATTGCACCAACTCGCCCATTTGCATCAGCGGTAGCAGGATCGAGAGCGCGATGCTCCCCGCGATCGCGCCCATCACCACGATCATCAGTGGGCCGAGCAGCGAGGTGAGCGCGGCAAGGCGTGCGTCGACCTGACCCTCATAGGCGATCGCAACGTGATTCAACATCTGTTCGAGCTGGCCCGAACGCTCGCCGATCGCGATCATCTGGGTGACGATCGGCGGGAAGCGCCCGCTGCGCTTGAGCGGCGCTGCGATGCTCTCGCCCTCGCGGATCGAGCCGCGCGCGTCCTCCACCACCCGCATCAGCTCGGCGTTCCCGAGCACGTTGCGCGTGATGTCGAGCGCGGTCAGCACGGGCACGCCGCTCGCGAGCAAGGTCGAGAGCGTGCGGGAGAAGCGCGCGACCGCGACCATCAGCACGAGCGGGCCCATCAGCGGGAGCGTGAGCACGCGCGCATCCCAAATCGCTCGGCCCTTCTCGGTGGCGCGCCAGCGGCGAAAGCCATAGACCGCGCCTCCGAAGAGCAGCAGCAACAGCCACCAGAAATCGGCGAATGCGTGGCTGACGAAGATCAGGGTCTGCGTGTACCAGGGCAGCGTCGCGTTGAAGCCCTCGAAGATGGTCGTGACCTTGGGCACGACTACGACCATCAACAGCGAGATGATGGCGATGCCGAACACCACCATGAACGCCGGGTAGGCGAGCGCGCTCACGACCTTGTCGCGCAGGCGCGATGACGCATCCAGGTGATCGGCGAGACGCTCCAACACCGAATCGAGCGTGCCCGAGCTCTCGCCGGCCGCCACCATGTTCACGTAGAGCGACTCGAAGATCTTGGGGTGGGCCTTGAGCGCGTCGGCCAGGCTGGTGCCCTCGTTGACCTTGTCGCGCGTCTGCGTCAGGGCGGCGCGCATCTTCAGGTGGTCGACCTGCTCGATCAGCGCGCTCAAGCTCTCGACCAGCGGCACCCCGGCGCGTAGCAGCGTGGCGAGCTGGCGGGTCGTGATCGCGACGTCTTGGACCGAGACGCGTTGGAAGATCTGTCCGAAGTCGATCTCACGCCGCGTGCGCGTCCGTGCAGCGGCTTCTTCTTCGATCGCGGTGGCGAGGATGCCCTCTTTGCGCAGCAAGACGCGAAGCAAGCGCGGGTTGTCGGCGTCGCGGATGCCCTTGACGTCCTTGCCTCTCGCGTCGATGCCTTGCCACTGGAACACCGCCACGGCGTCACTCCTGTTCCAGCTCGATGTCGGCGTCATGCGTTGCCGCGAGCACCTCTTCCATGCTCACGCGGCCAGCCAGCACCTGACGTACGCCATCCTCGCGCAAGGTGAGCATGCCGCGCGCGGCAGCGACGCGCGCGATCTTCTTGCCGTCGCTGTTCGCGATGACCTCGCGGCGGATGGCCTCGTCCACCACGAGCAGCTCGAAGATGCCGATGCGGCCCGAGTATCCGGTCTCGGCGCAAGCCTCGCAGCCGACCGCGCGGTAAAACACGGGCCGCGGCGGCTTCTGGCTCGGTGCCTCGGCCACCCGCGTCGGCTCGTCCTCGCCGTCGGCGGCGGCGGTTGGCAAGACCGAGTCCGGTGGTGCCTGACCAGGGACGAACGGCAGCGGCGCGCCGAAGTGATCGGGGTCGAGGTCGAGGGAGCGCAGGTCTTGATCGGATGCGATGAACGGCTGCCGGCACTTCACGCACAGCTTGCGCACCAAGCGTTGCG
>JBIOJD010000056.1:0-14138 GCA_044450485.1 Polyangiales bacterium
GTAGATCGTCGAAGCCGATGCCGGGCATCGCGTCGAGCAACGCGATCGAGGTCGTCTTGCCTGCGTCCGCTGCGGTGCCCGTGTCGTGCGCGGCGCTCGCGTCTTTGGATGCAGCGCTGCTCACGCCCGCGCCGGAGCGTGTGCCCTTGGCGGGCGACTTCGCGACGGATCCCTTCGACGAAGAGCAACCGAACGCGATCGCCGCGAGGACCGCGAGACAGCGTAGGACGAACATGCGGGGACTGTAACAGAACGGTGCGGCGCTGGGGACTCTGGAGCCCGTCGCCGCGGTCGCATGGGTGCCGTCCCTTTTCGGGGAGCTGCCTCGGACGCGGCTCGAATCCTGTCGAGTTCGCAACTAGACTGGCCAGCAAGGGGCCATGATTTACGGCTTTGACGAGTTCGAGCTGGATGCGGAGAGCCTGGAGCTGCGCCGCGACGGCAAGCTGGTCAAAGCCGACGCGCTCGTCGTCCGCTTGCTCGTGGCCCTGGTGCGCAATCCGGACCGGCTGCTGACCAAAGACGAGCTGATCGACCAGGTGTGGCAAGGCCGAGCCGTGGCCGACAACGTGATCACGGTCTCGATGGCTCGCCTGCGCAAGACGCTCGGCCAAGGCCGCAGCGATCGCGAGCTCGTGGCCACGGTGTATGGACGCGGATATCGCTTCGTTCGCGAGGTGAGTGCGCGCGCGCCGGTCGCCCGGACCGTTCCTGCGCCGCAAGATCTCGGCACCGGTGGGCCGCCGTTCGTCGGTCGCGAGCGCGTGCTCGGACGCTTACGCCAAGCGCTGAACGAAGCGGTTGCAGGGCGCGGTCGCGTGTGCGCGCTGCTCGGCGAGCCCGGCATCGGCAAGACGCGCGTGGTCGAAGCGCTCGAGCGCGAGATCTCGGGCTCGGTGCGCGTCGCATGGGGGTACTGCCGCGAGACCGGTGACGCACCCCCGCTTTGGCCCTGGCTGCGACTGCTGCGCGAGGTGACGGCAGGCGCGTGGACGCCCGACCTCGAGCAGCGCGGAGAGGCGCGCCACGACGCGTTCGAAGCGATGCTGCGCACGCTGGCACAGGCCGCCGAGTCGACGCCTCGGGTGCTCGTGCTCGACGACTTGCACGCGGCCGATGCTGCCTCGATCGAGCTGCTGAGCCTGCTGCTCGATCAGATTGCGCACATGCGGATCCTGGTGATCGCGACGTTGCGGCATGCCCGCGGCTCGCGGGCGCCGCGCCCCGACACGCATCTGCCGCAGGTGCTCGGCCATCGCAACTGCGAGCGCATCGCGCTCGACCGCCTGAGCTTAGAGGACGTCCACGAGTACGTCGCAGCCATGATCGACGACAGGGATGGGAACCTCGCCAAAGCGGTGTTCGCGAAGAGCGAGGGCAATCCCTTCTTCATGACCGAGCTGTCTCGGCACTTGCGGGACGCCGAGCATCCCGACCCGAGCGCCCTTTCACTGCCGGATACCGCGCTCGAGCTCATACGGCAGGGCGTGGGCAAGCTCGGGGCCGAGACGCGTGAGCTGCTGTCGGCGGCCGCGGTGATCGGGCGTAGCTTCGAGCTACCGCTGCTCGCAGCCATCACCGAGCGCGAGCCGGCCGCCCTGATGCCGAGCCTCGACGAGGCGCTGGCCGAAGAGGTGCTGGTCGTTGCGCCGGATTCGATGACCGCGTTTGCGTTCGGGCACGAGCTGCTGCGCGCGGTGCTCTACGACGCACTGCCGCCGCGCGAGCAGCGCCGCTGGCACCTGCGAATCGCCCAAGCCATGGAGCAGCGTACGGCCGCCGGCGACGCAACGCCGCCTTCCGAGATCGCGTTTCACTTCCATGCGGCGTTGCCGGAGAGCGACCTGCGAAAGACCGTGGAGTACTGCGGCAGGGCGGCGGCTGCAGCCGGTGCGGTCTTCGCCAACTCGGACGTGGTGCGCTACGCGCGGCACGCGCTCGAAGCGCTCGACTTGATGGACAATCCGAGCGTGCGTCTGCGCGCAGGTCTGCTGTACATGACCGCGCTCTACCAGCGCGGGCACGCGGTGGAGTTTCCGCGAGCGATTCGCGAGGTGATGCGGCTCGCAGAGGAACACGGCGACGGACAAGGGCTCGTGCGCGCGGCGTGCATGCTCAATCCGCATCCCGGCTTCAAGCCGGTCCCGGGCTGCAGCGCGGCGCTCATACGCGCGCTCGATCTGCTCAGCCCGGACGATGCGGGCACCCGCGCCGTGGCACTGGCCGCGCTCGCGTGCGCGGCACCGCAGTGCTATTCGGCGGAGCGCGTTTCCGAGTTGCTCGACGAGGCGCTCCTGCTCGCGCACAAGGCGGGCGGACGCACCACGCTACGGGTGACGCTCGAGGCCAAGCTGTACTTCGAGAGCGGCCCGGGCCACGCCAAGGAGAGCGCCGAGATCGTCGCCGAGCTCGAGCGTTTGTGGAGGGAGCGACCGAGCCGGATGCCGGTCCTGCCGGCCGAGCTGGCGCTTCATCACGCGATCGGCGCGCTGCAACAGGGCGATGCCGCGGCCATGACCAAAGCGCTCGACACCGCTGCCGCGCGTTGTCGCGAGCTGCGTCATGGCGAGCTGCTCTGGCACACCGAGAGGTTTCGCGCGTTGCACAGGGTGAATTCGGGCGCGTGGTCTGACGGGATCGCAGAGCTCGAAGCACTGCACCGCAGGGCCGAGCAGCGACCGATGATCGGCACCGAGCCCTTCTGTGCATTCGACCGCGTGGTGGTCTTTGGCGAGCTGGTCGGAGTGACCGCGCTCGATGACGCGATGCGCAACGCGCTCGAGCTCGACGCCTCGGACCCGCCGAGCATCTGGGCGCTCAAGGTGCGCGCGCTGTCGGCGGCCGGGCTCGAAGGGGAAGCGCGCGCGGCGCTGCGCGCGGTGGCGCCCGCCGAGCTGGCTCGGCTGCCGCGCGACAGGGATCACTTGGGCACGCTCGGCCACCTGGCGCGCGCGGCGCTGCAGCCCGGCGCGCTCGACTACGCCGAGACGGTTCATGCTTTGCTCGCACCGCACTCGCAGTCCTTCGCCGGGCATGTGTCGTTCTTGTGCGAAGGCTCGGTGCCGCAGCTGCTCGGCGCGCTTTCGCACGCCCTCGGCCGGCGCAGCGCTGCGCTCGCCGAGCTCGAAGCGGGCGCCCAGATGAACGAGAGTGCAGGCTTCGCGCCGCGTGCGGCCGAGGCCCGCCTGCAATGGGCGCGCTGCCTGCTCGACCGAGGCACCGCCGACGAACGCCGCCGAGGGCTCGATCTCGCGCGGGAGGCACAAGCGCGCGCCGAGCGCCTCGGCATGCAGCGACTGGCCCGCGACGCGGCAGCGGTCGCCGCGGGTTAGGCGGCATCGACGCGATGGGTTCCGCCGCGCGCTCGCGAGTAGCTCGTTCGGGTGATGGTTATGCTGCGAGCCCCCGGATCTAGGTAACTCGGCGCTCGAGCTCATTGGAAACCTGGAGTCGTTCGCTTCGCGCCACGTTGTGCCTCAAGTGGGGTGATGTCGCAGAATGACGAGGTGCGGCCTTTTGCTCTTCTCTTGCTTCAGCGTGGTGCACTACCCTTGTTGCTCTCAAACAAGGAAAGGTGACTCCATGAGACCTTCAGGCTTGGCTGTGACAGTTCTCGTGCTGACGTTGCTCGGCTGCTCGGGCAAGGACGGTGCGATGGGCGCAAAGGGCACCGGTGCGATGGGCGCGAAGGGCGACACCGGTGCGATGGGCACGAAGGGCGACACCGGCGCGATGGGCGCGAAGGGCGACACCGGTGCGATGGGCGCGAAGGGCGCAACCGGCGCGATGGGTGCGATGGGCGACACCGGTGCGATGGGCGCGATGGGCGCGATGGGCGCGAAGGGCGCAACCGGCGCAACCGGGGCCCCTGGCCAAGACCTGACGAAGGAGTGCTCTGACAACAACGATTGCGACGACGGTCTCTTCTGCGATGGCACGGAGACGTGCGACACCTCGACGAGCAAGTGCGTGCGGGGAACCGCGCCGGATTGCAGCGACAGCATGGACTGCACGGTCGACTTCTGCGACGAGAGCGCGGACGTGTGCCTCAGCATCGCGGACAATACACGTTGCAACTCGGGCGAAATGTGCATCCCCTCGACAGGGTGCGTGGGTCCAACGCCGCCGCCGAGCATGCCGGAGTGCACTCTGGCCGATTACACATACGGTCGCATGATCGACATCGTCAACACGGGCATCGAGCAACAGGACGTGACGATCGAAGTCACGCTCGACACCGCGACTCTCATCGCCGCCAGCAAGATGCAGAGCGATTGCGACGACCTCAGGTTCGTCGACTACGGGGCCAACACCCTGTCGTATTGGATCGAGTCCGGCTGCAACACGACCACGACGCGCGTGTGGGTGAAGGTGCCCTCGGTGATCTTCGGCACGACCCACGTCTTCGCTCAGTATGGCAACAGCGCGGCGACGGCGGCCAGCGATCCCAGCGCGGCATTCCTGTTCTACGACGGATTCGAGTCGGGCGACCTGAGCAACTGGACGAGCGGCGCCGATGCATATCAAAGCAGCCACGACAGCGGGAACACCGAGAGCGTCGACACCACGACCTTCTTCGCCGGAGCCGATGCGGGGCGGCTCGAGGGTGGCGCGAGCTGCGGAGGTCCGCCGTTCGACGGCGTGGGTCCATTCATCGAGGCCGCGCTCGATCTCTCACGCGACGATTACTGCATCGACGTGGATGTGCGGTCGGACATCACGGCGTTCGCCTACAACACGGGCGGCACGATGTCAGGACAGATCCTCGTGAACGGCGACGTGGTGTTCAACAGCGGCACGAGCTGCAGCGGCTCGGGCTGCACGGCCACCGGGACTTGGGGTCCTGCGACCGGGCAAGTCGTGGGCGAGCCCATCACCAGCCTGAAGCTGCGAGGCTACGCTTCGGACTGCATCACCGGCGTGACGTGGTTCGACGAAGTGCGCGTCCGCAGATGCTCGAGCGTCGGTGACCGTGCCATTCGCATCGCCGGCGAAGTGGCCTGCACGCTGTAGCGGAGGCCAACGGCTCGGTGCGCGGGGCGGACACGCCGCTTGGGCGATCACGACCCCGCGCATCGAGACGGCAAGCAAGCAGAGCGCGGGAGCAGGGACCTGAGGGAAGGTGGCGCGAAGCGGAGTGGCGATCCACTCAGTGTGCCTCGTAGATGCTGATTGCGACGCCGCCGAGCCCAAGCCCCACGCTGCTCGTGAACTGACCCGTGGTGAGCCAAGCGTAGGGGCCGGCGGAGCGCGTTTCGAAGTAGAGCTTGGTGCCGCTGGCGGAGCCGCAGTTGCGGACCGCGATCAGCTCGCCATCGTCGGTCTTCAGCGTGTAGCGCGCGTCGAGCTGCAGGTCGGTGCTGGCGTTGGCGGTGAGCTGGAAATCGGCGCCTCCCGAGAACACGGTCCCGTTGAGCTTTTGGCCGCTGAAGGTTCCGCCTGTGATCGGAATGATGTTGCGCGTCCCGTACTTGCTCTGCCCGATCGCGATGATGCCGCTCCCGATCGCCACCGCCTCGGTATAGACGAGCGCGCCCGCCGCGCCCTTGGGTGGCTCGCAGTCCCAGACCTGATGGGGCATGGCGGGGTCCGACTTGGGCACGGTGAGCTCGTCTGCGCTGCCCATCGCTGCGGGCGCGTGCGAGACATCGTAGACGGTGAGCTCGAGCGTCTTGCCCACCACATCGAGCTCGCGCTTGCCGACGAACGTGCCGGTGTTGAGCCAGGCGTAGGCGCCGGCCGAAGCCGCTTCGAAGTCGGGCACGATGCGGACAGCGCTGCTTTCGTCCGGCGCGATCCCGCAGTTGCGCAGATAGATGGTCGCGCCATCGCTCGTCTGCAGAATCGCGACCTCTTCGATCTCGAGCGCCCCGCTCGGGCGGACGACCTGCCAGTCGAGGCCACCGTTCATCACTTGTCCGTTGAGCTTTGGGCCGGTGATCGTGCCGCCCACGATCGGCGCGATCGTACGCCGCCCGTATTGGGTTTGGCCGAGGTCGAGGACCGTGCCGATCTGGAGCGCGGCTTCGAAGACCATGTCCCCGCCCGCGAGCGGGGGGATTCCGCCGGGCAGCTTGCAGTCCCACGTCGGATCGGGAACGAGCGTCTGCTGGTCGGCCAGCGCGTGCGCCATGCTCGCGGCGGCATCCGCCGAGGTAGCGCTGTTCGCGTCAGCCGCGGGTGAACGGGCGTCGACCGCTCCGTCGCGCACGAGCGCTGCAGATGATCCGCCGGTGCCTCGGTTGCTCGTGGCAGCGTCGGTGCTGGTCGTCGGGCTCGCGCCTGAGCCGCCTGCCGCCGGCGCTGTGGCGGCGCCTCCACCTGCTGGCGCGATGCCGGGCGTCTCCGGCGAGCCAGCGCCTTTGGGAGCACTGCAAGCCAACGAGAGCGACCACGCGAGCAGGCTCGCGAAACCAGCCGTCGATCTCGTGAGCAGCACGCCTTGCGAGCCTCCCGCTCAGCTCTAGCAGGAAATAGTTGGCTTGACCAACTATTATCGTCGCGCGCCAGCCGCTGGCCCGCCGGAGCGAGTTGGCCCAAGATGGCATCGGTCCATGCGCGAGGAGACCGCGAGGGCGATGAAGATCTGGAGCTCATCTGCCTGGGTCGTGGGCTCGGCAGCGATCTCGATCGCAGCGCTTCTGCTGTCCCCTCTACTGAGTCAGCGCGCGCGCGCGTACGGCGGGTTGTGGTCTTCGCAGAGCTCGCCGATCGACCAGACCGCCGAAGAGATCATCTTCGTGGACAATGGAGACTCCACGGTCACCGCCGTCGTAAAGATCGAGTACGCGGGCCCGCCGCAGAAATTCGCGTGGCTGATACCCGTGCCGGGCACGCCGACCGTCGGATTCTCTTCGAGCACGGTGTTCGAACGGCTCGATGCAGCGACGGCACCGCAGTACTGGCTGGAGGTTGCGGTCATGGGCACGTGCAAGAAGCAGGATGCTCCTGCGGCTGGGCTCGATGCGGGATCGGGCACGGCTGGCGGGCCGGGCGCTGCGGGCACCACGGCTTCGCCGATCGGGGTGATCGACCAGGGCTCGGTCGGACCTTACGACTACGTCAACCTGCTGGTCGACCCAACCTTGGACGATCCGGCCGCGGTCGCGACCGACTGGCTCAGCATGAACGGCTACGACCTGACGGACCTGGACAGCAAGGTGCTCAGCCCGTACTTGAAGGCCGGCCTCAACTTGCTCGCGTTCAAGCTGCAGAGCAGCGCGGACACAGGCGCGATCAGGCCTGTGACGCTGACCTACGAGAGCAAGCTCCCGATGATTCCGATACGGCCCACGGCGGTGGCCGCGCAGGGCGACATGGGCATGAAGATCTGGGTCATTGGCCCATCGCGCGCGGTGCCCAAGAACTACGAGTCGGTCGCGATCGACGACGCGCGGATCGATTGGCTGAGCGTGCCCAAATACATCGCCGGTACTTTGCCGGCAGGCGGGGCCGGCATGGTCGACCCGTACGCCACGGCGCCGAGCAACTACGACGCGGTCGTGACCGCTGCGGTGAGCAAGGCGGGTGGCCGCGGCTTCGTCACCGAGCTCGGCGCGCCCGCGAGCCAATTCAGGGACAAGGTCTGGTCGACGACGGACGAGCAGCAGCTCGCGATGATCTCGAGCCAGGGCTACACAGACGGCATCGACGCCATCCTGGCGGCAAGCACGCACTACGGCGGCTGGGACGGTTGGAAGGAGGCCATCGAGGGCGCGACCACGCTACCGCCCGACGTGACGGTCGACGAGCTCAGCCACAATCCCGAGCAATACCGCGGCGTGGCCGTGGTCGACACGCAGAAGTTCTTGCAACTGCTCGACGAACGAGTCGTCAGGCCCGTGGCCGACACAGCCGCGCTGCTCTATGGGGCGCCCTACCTCACGCGTCTTTACAGCACCATGAGCGCCGAAGCGATGACGGTGGATCCGGTCTTCGGCTACAAGCCGGATCTGACGCAGGTGAGCAACGTCCATATCGCCAAGCAGGTCATCGAGTGCCGTCCCAACCTGACACGGGACGACGCACCCTGGCACATCGAGCTGCCGCAGAGTGGTCACGCCAACAGCACGACGCCCTCCCGCAGCAACCAGTGCAGCGTCTCGCGCGTCGGCAGCGATGGCGCAGGCTCTGCGCTCGCGCTCGGGTTGCCGCTCGTGGGATTCGGCCTCGCGTTACGTCAGCGTCGCGTGCGGAGATAGCATGGCCATGCGCGCAAGGAGCCCCAAGATCGTGCGACGGCATGCTGCGTATGTGTGGACCTTCTTCCTGCTGGGTTGCAGCGGTGGCGGTGGTGCGCCAGGGCAAGCCGACGGCGGCGCCTCTCCGGCACTCGGCGCTTTGACCCGCACGCAGCTTCTCGATCCGGAGAATTGCAAGGGTTGCCACCCGGCTCACTATCGCGAGTGGGCGAGCAGCATGCATGCGTATGCGGCCAAAGATCCTGTGTTTGTCGCGATGAACAGGCGCGGTCAACGCGAGACACACGGCGAGCTCGGCGACTTCTGCATCCGGTGCCACGCACCGATGGCGGTGATCGACGGCCGCACCAAAGATGGGCTCGACCTCGAACGCTTGCCGGACAAAGAGCGTGGCGTGAGCTGTTACTTCTGCCACAACGTCGCCGCGATCGAGGGCGACCACAACGCGATGCTCCACCTCGCCAACGACACCACGATGCGCGGACCGATCCGCGACCCGGCTCGGCCCTACGCGCATCGGGCGCAATATTCGGACATGTTCGAGGACACGAGCCCGAACAGCTCGGCGCTGTGCGGCGGCTGCCACGACATCGTCACGCGCACGGGTGTTCATCTCGAGCGCACGTTCGAAGAGTATCGGAACGGTCTGTTCTCGAAGAGCGCGACTGGAGCGCCGCCGGCCTTCGACAGTTGCGTGGGCTGTCACATGCCGGGCCAAATGGCGCTCGCCGCGGTCTTACCCGAGGGCGCTCCACCGCGCACGGTTCACGAGCACCTGTGGCCCGGCATCGACGTGCCGCTCACGACGTTTCCGCATCGCGATGCCCTTCGCAGCGCGGTCGAAGATTGCGAGCTGGGCGTGGCGAGCATTTCGTTCTTCACGCTCGAGGTCACCCCGCCCGATCTCTTCACGTTTCAGCTCGAGACCAAAGCCGGCCACAACCAGCCGAGCGGCGCGGCGCAAGACCGGCGGATGTGGCTCGAATTCTCGGCGTACGACGAGAGTGGGAAGCTGCTCGACGAGGTCAGCAGCGGCAAGATCGCGGATGGCGAGATCGAGGACAAGCCACAGGGCGATCCAAGGCGCGACCCGCACTTGCTGATGTTCCGCGACCGCACCTACGACGCGCAGGGCAAGCCCGTGCACATGTTCTGGCAAGCCGGCATGTCGACGGCTCATCCCGACGGCTACGAGTCGAACGTGCTTCCGGTGGCTACGACGACGTACATCGACGGCAAGCACGTCGTGCTGAAACAGTATCAGGCGTCTGGCTCAGCCGGGCTCCCGGCCCACGTCACCGCGCGCCTGCGAATGCGGCCGATAGGCATGGACGTGCTGCAGGATCTGGTCGATTCGGGCGATCTCGACCCTGCGATCGTAGCCCAGATGCCGACGCTCACCTTCAGCGCACAGATCGATTGGACACCGGAAAGCGGCGTGAGAAAGACCATCTCCGCCACCCCGACCGCGGACTGCAGCACCTATCGCTGCCTGCTCGACCCGGGCTCGAAGTATTGCCACTGAGGGAACGTTCTCGCTTCACGGCGTGTGCTGGAAGTCTCCGATCAGCGGCTGCGTGGACAGGCTGGCGAACACCGCGCTGCGGTCCTTGCAAAGCAAGGTTTCCTCGAGCGCTGCCGTGGTGGCGTAGCCGACCGCGTGCACGCCGGCTTTCCAGTCGAAGCCCGCAACGCCGCAGTCGGCCAGCGTGGGCAGGCCTAGAATGCCGGCCGTGTCGACACCGCACACGCCGTCCGCCTCGGCTTCTTGCACGGCGTTGCGACCTGCTGCGTTGGTCTCGCACAAGTCCGTCGGAACCAAGTGGCCGCCACCCTTGATGCCGACCAGACGCTTGACCTTCACGTCGGGAGGCCCGGGCGATTGGCTGTATGCATCGGTGTCGGAGGTCGCAGGCAGCGGATTGGCCGGGCATACCGAGTTTCCGATCAACGCCGTCGAGTAGCCGATGACGGTGTCGTCCATGCCCGACACGTACATGATCGACTCGAGCAAGGGCCCCACAGAGGTGCTGGTGCTGCTGTCGAGCGGCATGATCATCTGCACACCAGCCACCCTGCTCATCTGAGCGGCCATGCACCCGCCTTGACTGTGACCCACGATGGCCACGCGCGTGACGTCCACATGATCCTTGATGAACGCGAAGTCGCCGCTGCCGGAGGTGAGCCCCTGGAGCTGCGCGTCCGCATCGCCCGAAACGTCTTGAAGACCTGATTGGCCAAGGCCGCAGCCCGGCGCGAGCTGATCGGCCAGACCGAGACCCGGATAGTCGGCGGCGATCACGACGAAGCCGCGACTGGCCCACTGCGCGTTCAGCGAGGCCGAGCCAATTCGCAGCGACGCTGTGCCGTGGATGAAGATGATGAGCGGATACGGCCCGTGCTGATCGTCGACAGGCACGTCGCGATAGAAGTGGCCGCCCAGGGGCCCGACCAAGGGCGCATTCGCGTTCGGCACCTTGCTTTGCTCCGACGGGGGTAGCCAGTCGCGCGGGTTGTACGTCGCTTCGGGCACGCCGGCCGTGCTGCCCGGCTTGGCCGGATACATGAGCTCGGCCGTGACGCGGCCGGCTGTGACGGTTCTCACGCCCACGTCCCACGGACCGCGCACACCCGGGTCGTCCGGAGCGGCGAGCAGATTGGCGCCGCAGGCTGTGCTCGGGGCGCCGGCGGTAGGAGCGTCGCCGGTGCCAGCAGCCGCACCGCCACCTCCAGGGGCTTGCGCACCGCCGCCGCCCTGCGTGCTTCCGCTCGGCCCGCCCGCGGCCGCGGCAGCGCCGCCCGCGGTTGTGCCGCCACCGGAACCGAGGCTGCTCACGCTGCCGCCACCGGGACCCGCACCGGTACCGCCCGGGGAAGTGCCCGCGGGTGCTGCGCCGCCCTGCGCGGTGCTGCCCGGAACACCGGTTGCGCCGGTCGGTCCGGTGCCGAAGCCAGCGCCCGAAGCGTTCTGCTTGCTGCCCGCGCTGCAGCCGTTCGCCCACACCGCCAACGCCAACGCGAGCGCGCCATGCGACCTAGTCATCTGCACCCACTCCTCGGACCGAGTCGGCCCGCACACCACGTCAAAACATTGCAGCGCGCGACTCTGGCTTCACTCACCCGAGCTGCCGATCTGGTCACCGCAGGCGACTCGGTTGCGACCAGTCCCGCGAATCATGCGGGTGGGTGAGCGCGGTGGGTATCGCCAAGCTCTGCGTGCCACCCCCAAGCTCCCGTGCTAGTGCGACGCGGCCATGACCGATCGCGCGCATGCAGGGCCCAAGGGCGGCGCGGAATATCGGGCGCTGTGGCGGCTCGCGTGGCCAGCCGCCCTGATCCAGATAGGGCTGATGCTCGCCGGCGTGCTCGACGCGATGATGCTGGCGCGCGTCGACGTCGATGCGCTCGCGGCCAGCGCTCTCGGGGGCATGTGGCAGTGGAGCATCATGTCGATCGGCGTGGGCGCGGTGATGGGGACCGACCCGCTGATCAGTCAGGCCCACGGGCGCGGTGACGGAGCAGGCGCGGTGCTCGCGCTGCAACGCGGGCTCGTGATCGCGATGCTCGCCTCCCTACCGGTCTGTGCGGCGATGGCCTTCACTGGCGCAGCGTTGCGTATGCTCGGCGAGCCGTCGCACGTGGCCGATCTCGCGCAGCAATACAACCTCTTGAAGCTGCCGATGGTGCCGTGCTTTCTCGCGTTCACGGCGCTGCGCCAGTACTTGCAAGGACGCGGCTTGCTCGCGCCCGCGACATGGGCCGCGTTCCTGTCCACGATCGCCAATGGGCTGCTCGACTACGCGCTCATCTTCGGTCATTTCGGCTCGCCTGCGCTCGGGCTGCGCGGCGCCGCGATCGCCGGCTCGCTCACCTCGCTCTTGCTCGTGCTGGGCTCCTGGGCGCTCGTGCGCTCGGTGCTGGCGGACCAGGGCTCACTGAGACGCTGGGACGCCGAGTCGCTGTCGGCCGGCGGGCTGATGCAAACGCTGCGGCTCGGTCTGCCCATCGGCGCGCAGATGTCGCTCGAAGCCTGGGCCTTCACGCTCGGCACGTTCATGTGCGGCTGGATCTCGGTGAATGCGATCGGCAGCCACCAGATCGTGCTCAACATGGCGGCGCTGTCGTTCATGCTGCCGCTCGGCCTGTCGATGGGCGCTGCCACGCGGGTCGGCAACTTGATCGGCGAAGGCGATGAGCACGGCATGCGGCGAGCCGTGCGCACGTCGCTCACGCTCGGCGCGTCGATGATGGTGTTCGCGGCGAGCGCGTTCACGCTGTTCCGCCATGAGCTGCCGCGTCTGTATACGAGTGACCCCGAGCTCCTGCCGCTTGCCGCGCAGCTCTTGCCGGTCGCGGCCGCGTTTCAGCTCGCAGACGGAACGCAGGCCGTCGCGGGAGGCGTGTTGCGCGGGATGGGACGGCCGCAGGTGGCGGCGTTGGTGAACCTCCTCGGCTACTACGCGCTCATGCTGCCGCTCGCCTATGCGCTCGCGTTTCGCGCTGGGCTCGGCGTGCTCGGCATCTGGATCGCGTTCGCGCTCGGCTTGCTCGCCATCGCTGGCGCGTTGTTGTTCTTCGTGCGGCGCGCGCTGCGCACGCCGATGAGCGAGCTGCAGCTCCGCGTGAGCCGCACGAGCGGCAGCGAGCTCGCGATCGGGGCAGCCAGCTAGCCCCGAAAAGTTCGGCATCGCGTCGCCTGCACAGCGCACCTTGTGCGGTGGACAAGGCTACGAGGCGGAGTGAGGATCGGGACGGGTTGCCCGGTGCCTCGGGCGGTGAGGAGCTGATCATGCGGACCAAGACCTGGTTGATCGACGCTCTGTCCTGCGTGCTCGTAGTCGGTTGCAGTAGCTCCTCGCACGGCGCGGGCACTGGCGGAGCCGGCTCACCATCGCTTGGCTCGAGCGTGAGCGACAAAGCTGCGCCCGGGGTGGGCGGTCAGCAGTCGGCGAGCGCGCCGGTTGCAAAGGACAGCGGCACGCCCAAGGACGGCGGGCCGAAGGCGTCGTCCGATGCGGCGTCGCCGCCAGACGCCGGAACGAGCGCGGGTAGCACCGCGAAAGCCGGTAACCCCGACGGCAAGTGCTCCCAAGCCCTGCCGCAAGAAGCACAGGCGGTCGACGCCTCCCATCCGACGACGGTGGTGGGCACCGGCACCGTCGCGAGCTGCACGTTCGCCGCGCTTTCTGCCGCCATCGCCAAGGCCGGCGTGATCACCTTCGACTGCGGCGCCGCGCCCGCGACCATCGCGGTCACCACCACGCTCGAGCTCCCAACGGACAAGAGCACGGTGATCGACGGCGGCAACAAGGTGACTCTCGACGGCGGGGGCGCCGTGCGCATCCTGAGCTGGAACAGCGGGGACTGGCAGAAGAACACCAACACCCTGACCTTGCAGCACCTGACCCTCGCGAACGGCAAGGCCAGCGGGACCACGATGATCCCGATGCGTCCCGCGCCGTGCTCGCAGGGCTACAACGACGGTCAAGGCGGGGCGTTGAACATGCGCGACGGCTCGCTGCGCGCGATCGACGTGACGTTCCTGAACAACCAAGCCGCCGAGCTCGGACCGGATACCGGCGGCGGCGCGATCTACCTGCAAGGCTGCAAGCCGATTTACATCGCGAGCTGCACGTTCAAGGGCAACAAGGCCAGCAACGCGGGCGCCATGGGCTCGCTGTTCGCGACCGACTTCATCTACGACTCACTGTTCGACGGAAACGCCGCCATCGGCCACGGCGCGAACAACGACGACGCGAGCATGTGCAGCTTCATGAACAACGGCCAGAACGAGATCGGCTCGGGTGGCAACGGCGGCGCGATCTACAACGACGGCGTCGCGATGGACGTGACCATCTGCGGCACGCAGATCCGCAACAACACGGCCGGCGCGTTCGGGGCCGCGGTGTTCTTCACCAGCAACGATCAATCGAAGAA
>JBIOJD010000057.1:0-13988 GCA_044450485.1 Polyangiales bacterium
ATGCTCTCCTCGCTCATGCTCTGCGCCGAGGCGAGCGCCGAGTCGACGGGCGCGCCTTCGTCGGCGAAGCCCTCGGTGTGCACGAGCACGTCGATCGGCACGCGGTTGCTGCGGCGCTGCGGGATGTCGATCAGCTCGGCCATCGTTGACAGGAGCTGATCGAGGTCGAGCGGGCTGATGAGATGCGCGTCGTAGACCGCGTCCGCAGCGTCGCCTCGTTCTTCGAGCAGGCGATCGGTCACCATGATCAGCTTCGGCGCCGAGCTGCGCGCAGCGGGCGCGAGCGCGCGATAGAAGTCCGAAAGCTCGGCCTGCAGCTCGCTGCCGAACACCACGAGGTGAGGACGCCACAGCTCGGCCATGGCCAGGGCCTGGGCCGCATCGGCCGAGCCGCGCACCGCGAGCGAGTGGCGGTCGAGGAAGCTCTCGCCGAGCTCCTCGCCGAGCAGGCCATCCGGGACGATCAAAATCCGCGTGCGCTCGCCGCGTACCGGCGCGTCGGAAACCACGGCCGATCGTACCACGCGGGCTTCGGCGCTCGCGATGTGCGCGCCCGAAGCAGCGCCACGCACAAGGGCGGCCGTGTCACTGCAACGTGCACTGCACGTCGGCTTTGAACTCACGCGCTGGTGAGCCGCGGAAGGTCGTGACGCTGCGCGTTTCGTGCGCCGGTACGGTCACGGTCTGGACTTCCGGGTTCACGTCGGTCTTCACCGTGCAGCTCGCTGGCTTTTCGCAGTGGTTGTCGATCTCGACCACGTGGTCGTAGCCATAGCCGCGGTAAGGCGTCTGCGTGCGCACCTCCACGCACTTCGTGGCCTGGCCGGGGCCGCGCTCAGAGTCATCGAGCGGTCCAGCTGCCAACAGACGCGAGGGTGCCCACAGCAGCAGCGCTCCGAGGATGATGGTGGGACCTTTGCGCATGCTCGCTAGCGTATCCATGTGAGATGCCGACGCAAAGAGCGCGGCGAACGTTCAATCCTCGCGGCGGCCCCCGAGCAGGCCCGCGCGCCAGAGCAAGTACAAGAGCTGCATCACCGCGCCGATCGCGGCCGCGACGTAGGTCATGGCGGCGGCACTCAGCACCTTCTTGGTGCCGTCGACCTCGTCAGCCGTGATCATCCCCGTTTCTGCCAACACCGCGACGGCTCGGCGCGAAGCGTCGAGCTCGACCGGCAAGGTCACGAGGGTGAAGAGCACGAACGCCGAGAACATCGCGATCCCGAGCCAGATCATCGACGTCACATGCAAGAACATGCCGCCGAACGCGAGGTACATCCCGAGATTCGAGCCGAACATCGCGGGCTTCACCACCAACGACCGGAACCGCAGCGGCGCGTACGACGCCGCGTGCTGGAGCGCGTGTCCCGCCTCGTGCGCCGCGACCCCGAGGGCCGCGAGCGATCGGCCGGAGTAGACGTCGGGCGACAGCCGAAGCACGCGCGCGCTCGGGTCGTAATGGTCCGACAAGAAGCCCTCGACCTGCTCGATCGCCACGTTGGTGATGCCCTTGCGTCGCAGGAGCTCACGTGCGGCCTCGGCTCCGCTCAGGCCGCTCTTCGGGGGCACCTGACTGTAGTGGTGGAAGGTCGTCTTGACCTTGAAGCTCGCCCACAGGCTCAGGGCGAGCCCAGGCAGCATGACCATCAGGTAGATGGGATCGAAGTACATGGAAGAGACTCCTCGGCGCGGCGGCTCGGGTCGAGGACAACATAGGGCGCCGGGGCCAGGCCGCAACTTTGCCTACATGAACGCACCGGACGCGGGTGTTGAGCCACATTCCGTTCGGATCCCTCTTGATCCATTTGGGTTGTATTGTTACGTTCCTATTGTTCGTTCTCCTCCAGTCCTCCTCCTCCACACACACCCACCATGGCCCGCGCCCTTCCGGCGCGGGCCTTTCCTTTTCTGGGCTTCCCGCCTACGGAATCGCCATGGCTTCCGGCACGCCGCTCGACTCGGCCGAGTACATCAATCTGCGGAGCTGGAAGCGCGACGGCGGAGCCGTCGACACGCCGGTCTGGTGTGCGCCGCTCGACGGCAAGCTCGTGATCTTCACCTTGCGCGAGAGCTACAAGGTCAAGCGCGTAGCTCGCAATCCGCGCGTGCAGGTCGCGTCCTGCGAGTTCAACGGGACGCTGCGAGGTCCCTGGCTCGACGGGAGCTGCAGCAAGGTCGAGGACGCCGAGCACGAGAAGCGCGCGTACGCCGCGCTCACGCGCAAGTACGGTTGGAAGATGCGGACCGGTGACTTCTTCTCGGCACTGACGGGTCGCAAGCGGCGGCGCGTGGTGCTCGAGATCGCGCTCGACCAGAGCTGAGGCGCCACACCGCTTGCAGCGGTCGCTCGGGCGCGGCTACAACCGACCTCGTGAACGATGCAGATCGCGAGCGCTTGGACGTTGCGCGCAGCCTGCTCGACGCGGCCGAGCGCGTGCTGGTGTTGACCGGCGCCGGCATCTCCACCGAGTCGGGCATTCCCGATTTTCGTGGGCCACAAGGGGTGTGGACCAAGAATCCCGCGGCCGAGAAGCTCGCGACGCTGGAGCACTATGTTGCCGATCCCGAAGTGCGCAAGCGTGCGTGGCGCAGCCGGCTCGAGTCCAAGGCTTTCACGGCGTTGCCGAACGCGGGGCATCACGCGATCGTGGAGCTCGAGCGCAGCGGCAAGCTGCTCGCGCTGATCACGCAGAACATCGATGGCCTGCACCAGAAGGCCGGCACCGCGCCCGAGCGCGTGATCGAGATTCACGGCACCATCCACGAGGTCGTGTGCCTCGACTGCGGCGAGCGTGCACCGATGGCGCGTGCGCTCGAGCGCGTGCGCGCGGGCGAAGTCGATCCAGCGTGCCGGAGCTGCGGGGGTATGCTCAAGTCCGCGACGATCTCGTTCGGACAATCGCTGGTGGTCGCCGATCTAAAGCGCAGCGAACAGGCGGCGAAGAGCTGCGACCTGCTTCTGGCCGTAGGCTCCACGCTCTCGGTGTATCCGATTGCGGCGGTGGTTCCGCTGGCCAAGCGTCTTGGGGCCAAGGTGGTCATCGTGAACGGGGAGCCGACGGCGATGGACGAGCTTGCCGACGTCGTGCTGCGCGGGAACATCGGCGAGCTGCTGCCACCGTTGCTCGCGTCACACCGAGGCTCGATGCTGCACTGAGCGCAGCCCTGGCCGCGGGGCTCGCCGTGCGTACCTTGGTCGGTATGTTCGGAGCCGCTTCGCGCACCTTTGCGAGCGCCGCGCTCGGTGGGGCTCGCCGCAACCAGCCGTGGATCTGCAGTGCCCTGCTGCTGTTCTCGAGCGCGTGCGGGCACGGAGCGTCGGCAGCGCAGCGCAGCGGCAGCACCGCGCCGTCTGCGCGCGTACGCGCTCCGGCCGCGCCACCGCGGGATGGCGGCGCTCCGCCCGGCGAGGACATCTCTGCGTACATGGCCGAGCACTTTGCGGTGGCGACCTGGGCGCGCGACGCAGTGATCAATGGCAACCTCGACGCGTTGCGACGGCCGCTCCGTGCGCTCGCGGACTATCGCTACGCGTCCGTTGCGCCCGGAGGTTGGTTGCCCGCGATCGCCAGGTTGCAAGAGGCGGCGGTCCTGACGGCTGGCGCCGAGACGCTCGACCTCGCCGCGAGCGGCGTTGCCACCATGGGACGCGTCTGCGGCGAGTGCCATCGCGAGAGCCATGCCGGACCGCAGTTCGTCGGCGACGAGCGCAATGAGGGCAAGTCGAAGTCCGACACGCTCGGCACGCGCATGTACCGGCACATGTGGGCCGCGGATCGCCTGTGGGAGGGGTTGACCGGCCCATCGGATGCAGCGTGGCGTGCGGGAGCAGAAGCGTTGGCGCGCGCGCCCGAGCAGGCGCCGCGCGCGGATCCGCCACTTTCGCCCCAGTTCGTGAGCGCGCTGTTGCAGGTTCGCGAGCTCGGTCAGCGGGCGCTCGAGGCCGACTCGCTGGCAGATCGAGCCAACGTGTACGGGGTATTTCTGGCGAGCTGTGCAAGCTGCCACGCGTTCCAGGTCGGCCTCGCGTTCTGACCAGCGCTCTGGTGAGCGAGGCAGGGCGCCCCAGCGCTCGGGATGCGACCGCCCCGTAATCCCTGGAATCGTTGCGTGTGTCGGAGGTCCCGGCTAGGGTCCACGGGTCGTTCGGCCGTCACGCGCTTCGCGGTGCGGCCGTATGCAGGGTGTCGTGGTGGTCCGGGTTGCCCAGGTTGGCCCTCGCGAGGTCGAGGTCGAAAGGGAGTGGATGCGATGCGAACGGTGATGTTGGTGGTGCTGGTGCTGGTCGCTTTGACCGCGTGCAAGAAGAGCGGCGGCGGGATGGTCATCGGCGGGGCCGGGGGCACGAGCGCGGGATCCGGAGGCACGAGCGCGGGATCCGGAGGCGCAGTCGTCGGGACCGGTGGGACGAGCATGGCGTCGGGCGGCAGCGGCGCCGCGGGCCAAGGTGGCGGCGGCCAGACGGTCGCGGGGTGCTCCGCTGCGATGACGACGGCGGCTCCGTCGGCGCTGCACATGGCAGCGCACGACGTGCTCGCGGCTGCGACGCCCTGCGGCTTCAGCAGCTGCCACATGGGGTCGAACGCACGCGCGCACCTCGACTTGCTCGACGCCGCGAACTTGAAGACCGCGCTCGTCGGCAAACCCGCCTGCGAGGCGCCCAATCTGTCGATCATCGACGGCAGCGGCGGCGACGCCGCGCTCGCGAAGAGCTACATGTGGATCAAGCTCACCGGTGCGGTCGACCTGAGCGCGCAGATCGTGGGCAACATGGCCTGGGGCACGCCCGGCGACTGTGGGCAGATGGGCCCGACGCAGCCCTACGGTGATCGCATGCCGCTCACCAACACGGACATGCTGCTGGATGACACGCGGCTCGGCGCCATCCGCAACTGGATCTGCGCCGGCGCGCCTGGTCCTTGAGCGTGGGGCGGGGCGACTCTGGCAGCGGACCAGAACGCGCCATGGGTCGCGCCCGAATCTCGACCGCGTTTCTACTCTCCGGCGCTGCAGCGCTGATCTTCGAAACGCTGTGGTTCCGGCAGGCGCGTCTTGCTTTTGGCAACAGCGTCTGGGCCTGCAGCCTCGTGCTCGCGGCGTTCATGTCCGGTACCGCTTGCGGCAGCTACCTCGCTGCTCGGCGCGGTGATCGACTGCGCCGGCCGGTGCGCGCGTTTGCGGCGCTCGAAGTGTGTGTGGCGCTTTCTGGCGTGGCGCTGGTGCTGGCGTTGCCGCGGCTCGGCGTGTGGCTGGCGCCCGTCGCAGTAGAGCAGCCGCTCTTGCGGGCGGCCGTTCGACTCGCGCTCGCATTCACCTTGCTGCTCTTGCCGGCTGCAGCCATGGGCGCGAGCTTGCCACTGCTCGTGCGCGCCGTCGCCCGCACGCCGACCGAGCTCGGCGGCGCGCTTGCCCTGCTCTATGGAGCAAACACGCTCGGTGCGGTGATCGGCGCGCTCGCAACCGAGAGCGTCTTGCTAGGCTGGCTCGGCGTGTCCGGCAGCGCGCTGTTCGCGGCTGGGCTCGACCTCGCCGCTGCGGCGATGGCCGCCCGCATGGCCGCACCCCAATCGGCAAGCCCGCGGGCGCTTCCTGCGACTCCGACCAGGTCCGGCGCCCGCGCGTTGGCAGCAACATTTCTAGCCGGGTTTGCGCTGCTCGCGCTCGAAGTCGTGTGGCTGCGTTTCATGCTGCTGTTTCTCAACGACACCTCGCTCGCTTTTGCGACCGTGCTGGCCGTGGTGCTGAGCGGCATCGCGGGCGGCAGCTTGCTCGCGGGCGCCTGGCTCGCGCGCACGCCTCGCGCGCATCGTCATGCGGGTCTCGTGGCGTACGCCGCGTGTGTGCTGGGCGTCATGGGCTACGGGCTTTACCCCTTTGCGCTGCAGCGTTGGTTCCAGCCGGACCAGGACGTCTCTGTGATTGCAGCGCTGGCGCTTCCGTTGGTCTTGCCCACCGCGCTGTGCTCGGGGGCGCTCTTCGTGTTGCTCGGCGCGGCCGTGCGCGATCGTGCGCGAGCGCAGGCCGCCGCAGTGGGGAGGCTCGCGCTGTGGAACACGCTGGGCGCCGGCCTCGGCTCGCTGCTCGCGGGATTCGTGCTCTTGCCCGTGCTCGGGATGGAGCGTTCTCTCTTCGGCTTGCTCGCGCTGTACTGCGCCATCGGCTTGCTGTTGCAATGCAAGCCAGGACATGGGGCGCTCGGCGGCTATCTCGGCGCGTTCGGCACGGCGGCCGTCCTCGCGTGCTTTCCTTTCGGCGACGTGCGCTCCGTCTTCATCGAGACTTCGGCGCGGCGTTGGATGACCCCTGGCGACCGCGTTCTGCGCGTGCTCGAAGGCGCGACGGCGACGCACGTGCGGGTGGTGCACGGCCTGCACGGCTTGCCGCTCTTCGATCAGCTGGCGACCAATGCCTATTCGATGTCGGTCGACGACTTCGCGGCGCGCCGGTACATGAAGCTGTTCGCGATCTTGCCGCTCGCGTTGCACGAGCGCGTGTCGCGAGCGCTCGTGATCGGTTACGGCCTGGGGAACACGGTCGAGGCGCTGCTCGCGGCCAAGGAAGTTGCGCGCATCGACGTGGTCGACAGCTCGCCCGAGATTCTCGAGCTGAGCCGGCTTCCTCGCGTACGGCGAATAGCAGACCCGCTGCGCGACCCGCGCGTGCGCGTTCATCTCGACGACGGTCGCTACCATCTGCAGGCCACCTCCGAGCGCTTCGATCTGATCACGGCCGAGCCCCCACCGCCCATGATGGCCGGAGTCGAGAGCCTGTATAGCCGCGAGTACTTCGAGCTCGTGCGCGCGCGTCTCTCCGACGGCGGGGTGGCGAGCTATTGGCTGCCCCTGATGAACATCGAAGCCGGAGCTGCGCTCGCCATCGTGCGCGCGTTTTGCGACGCGTTCGACGACTGCAGCTTGTGGCACGGCTCGGCCCGCAACTTCATGCTGCTCGGCACGCGCAATGCACGTGGACCCGTCAGCGAGGAGCGCTTCAGCGCACAATGGCGCGATCCGCAGACGCGTGCGGAGCTCGCTGCGATCGGATACGAGCTTCCGGCTCAGCTCTGTGCGCTGTTCATCGGCGACGCACCGTACCTGCGTGAGCTCACCGCGAACGCAGACCCATTGGTCGACGATTGGCCTGCGCGCATGCACGCGCCGGGAACGTTGCAGCAGCGCGACGCGCTGATCTGGGCGTGGCGCGACACGGCGGCAGCGCGCGAACGGTTTGCTGACAGCGAGCTGGTCGCGCGGCTATTCCCAGTCGGCGTGCGTATGCAAGGTTTGCGTCAGTTCGAGAACCAACGCTTGATCGACGACCTGCTGTTTCCCGAGCCGACCGCCGCGCGACAGATTCAGGTGCTGCACCAGGTGCTCTCGCGTACCGAGCTGCGTTTCCCAGTGCTGCTGCTCTTGCGCAGCGATTCCGACGTCGAGCGCGCGCTGTCGGTGGCGCCGACAGCGCAGCGTGAGCTGCCGGTGTTCGCGCGGCACCGCATCGCCGCCGCGCTCGCGGCGCGCGACTTCGAGAGCGCGCTCACGTTGCTGCAGCGCAGTCCGGACGCGTTGCCGGAGCTTCCCGACTTGCGCGACTACGTTGCTACGGCGCTGCGCGAGTCAAATCGACACGCCTGGCCACGCTAGAAATCGCCGGAGATGAGCGCAGAGAGACATTTCGCTATCCACCCCGCTCAAGTTCGAATAACGCCGCGCTTCCGGGTTTGCAAACAGTGCAGACGTTGTGCAGGTTACCTACCGGTGTGTCCTCAGGTGGCGTCCGGGGTGGAAACCGGACGGCGCTTGCAGTAGTTCGTGGAGGTATTCATGACGAGGCGTATGACGCCGCGCGGTGGTGCGCGCGCGCGTGTGAGGTGGTGGCTCGTACTGACGGCGATGGCCGGCGCGGGCTGTGGCTCTGGTGCGGCGTCGAACAAAAACGGTGGTAGTCCATCGGCGTTCGGTACTGGCGGGGCGGCCGCGATGCTTCCCGCAAGCGGGACCGGCGGCGCTGCTTCCGTCATACCGGGCAAGACTGGTGCGGGAGGCACCCCGAGCACGCTCGGGCCAAGTCTCGGCGGCGCTGCGGGGCTCGGCGGGGGAGCCGCAGGCGGTGGCTCGCTCGGTCAAGCGGGCGGCGGCGGTCCCACCGGCGGGACCGGCGCAGGCATGGCTGGCGTGGGCGGAGGAGCAGGCACGGGCGGCGGAGCGGGCGCCGGAGCTGTGGGTATGGGCATGTGCTGCTCGAGCGGCGATTGCTTGTGCCACGGTCCCGCGCCGACAGGGCTGACATCCAAGGCCGGTCCGTTCAAGACCGCGATGTACACGATCTCGACGGGCACCGTTTACTACCCGATGGATGCCGATCCTCCATGGGCGGCCATCGCAATCATTCCCGGCTTTCTCAACACCGGGCCTGAGATGGCGCCGTGGGGACCGTTCTACGCGTCGTACGGCTTCGTGCTGGAGACGACCAGCAGCGGCGCTGCCGACACGCCCGACATACGTGCCGCGTCGTTGCTCGCGGCGGTCAAGGAGCTGAAGGGCGAGAACACCAAGATGGGTAGCCCGCTCTTCGGCAAGTTGAGCGATCGCTACGGCACGTCGGGTTACTCCATGGGTGGCGGTGGGACGACCATGGCCGCGAGCATGGACTCGACGCTCAAGACCTCGATCGGTCTGGCAGCATGGGGCGGAACCGGAACCGGCACCATGGTGCCGACGCTCTTGTTCTGCGGCGATGCGGATACGGTTGCGCCTTGCGACATGTCGGATCCCGTGTACATGGCGATTCCGGATGCCACGCCCAAGATGGAGATCGTGGTTCCCGGCGCCACGCACTTCAATTGGTTCGACCCGACCGACGCAGGCGGCGGCATGTCGGGCGACTACGCGCTGGCTTTCGAGAAGGTGTACTTGGAAGGCGACGAGCGTTGGAAGCCGCTCTTGCTCATGCCGCCTTCGGGCGGCGGCAAGCAGACCACGAACATCAAGTAACGCGTCTCTCGGAGTAACCGTGAGCTGACCCGTCGCGGGTCACACGGTTACTCACTCAATTCCGCGTCGGCCCAGCCCCCTCCGCCGCGCAAGGGCACGTACACGCAAGTGTCGTAACCCTTCTGCTGCACGCCGTTCTCGGTCTTGCGCAGGACGGTCATGGTTTGCAGCGCGTGTGGTCCGACTGGGATCACCAAGCGGCCGCCGAGCGCGGTCTGGTCGATCAGTGCTTCGGGCACGAGCGGTGCTCCGGCCGCCACGAGGATCGCCTGGTAGGGAGCTTCCTCGACGAAGCCGCGCGTTCCGTCGCCGACCACGACGCGCACGTTCTTCATCGCGAGCTCGTCGAGCGTCCTGCGCGCGCGCTCGGCCAAGCCTTCGACCAGCTCGATCGCGACCACTCGCTCGCAGAGCTGCGCAAGCACCGCAGCCTGATAGCCGGAGCCCGCACCCACGTCGAGCACCCGATCGCCAGGCTCGATCTCGGCGAGCTCGCAGGCGCGCGCCACCATGTAGGGCTGACTGATGGTCTGTCCGTCGCCGATGCTCAGCGCGCGATCCTCGTAGGCCGCATGTCGCATCGATTCTGGGACGAAGCGGTGGCGTGGCACGCGCGCCATGGCCGCGAGCACGCGCGCATCGCGGATCCCGCGCCGCTCGAGCTGCTGCTTCACCATCGCGACGCGCTCGGCTAAGCGCTCGTCAGGGGGTTCAGTGGAGCGCATGGTTCTCGCTGATCTTCTGCACCTCGAAGCGCTCGAGCTGCACCGGCGCGCCGGCCGGCAGGCCCGCCTTGGTCGCGGCGATGCGGACCTGCTCTCGCGCGCTGTCGATCCCAGCGATGCCGGGCAAGAGCACACCTCTGTGCGACCCCGAGGAGACCACCACGCCGAAGCGCGAAGGATCGAGCTGTGCGAGCGAGGGCACGGGCTCGGGCTCGGACAGCAGGCTGAGCTCGATCTCGAGCTCGTCGAGCTCGTTGCGATCGACGGGCCCGAAGCGCGTATCGCGCGTGGCCGATGAAACGGCGCACGACGCGACTTCGTGCGCGAGCGTGGCGTGTCCCGGCTCGATGTGCCCGATGCATCCACGCAGCTCACCGTCGCGAGAGCGCAAGGTCACGAACACCCCGCGCGAACGGGTCCAGGGAGGCAGCAGCGGCGCAGGGGCGTACGCTCGCCCCTCGAGGTGAGCCGCAATCGCGGCGCGCGCGATGCCGAGCAGTGCGCGCGGCGGTGTCTCGCCGTGCCCGTGCTCGGGCTCGCCGCGCAGGTTCTTTCCCGCGGGCTGCTCGTACAGCACGGCCTCGAGATAGCCCACGCCGAACGGCCCCTCGTACGACAGCACGGTATGACCGCTTGGATCGAAGTCGACCGCGGAGGCGGCGACGGTGAACGAGTCGACGACGTCTTCCGCAGCGATCTCGCGCAGCGCAGGATCGATGTCACTCGCCTTCGTCAGCGAACCGCTCTGCACCAGGTCGCAGAACGTCGCGTCGAACTCGCGCGCGGCAGGGTGATAGCCGGCGGGCGCGTCTTCGGTCAGCCGATGGCTCATGTCACCCGAAGCGAGCACACACACGCGCTTTCCGAGCTTCGCGGCGGTCTCTGCGATGGCGCGGCCCATCGCGGTCTCGCTGCGAGTGTCGGGAAAGGGCAGGGCGAGCAGGAGCGTGGGTCCGTTCCAGCCGGCCTCGCGCACGAAGAACAGCGGCACCAGCGCGCCGTGATCGAGGCGTTGTCCGCGCGCGTGCGTCGTCGCCAGGCCGCGTGCAGCGGCCACCTCGCGGAGCGTTGCTGCGATCTGGGGCGCGCCCTGAAGCCGCACGCTCAGCTCGGGGCAGCCGAACTGCCCGAAATCGCCGCTCAGCGTCTCGTCGTGTGCGATGCCGAAGCGCAGCGGGTCGCGCGGCGTATGTGGGCTGATGATCACGATCGCGTCCGGCGCGTGGGCGACGAGCCGACGCGCGGCCTCTGCCATCGCAGCTGTGGTGCGTGCGCAGGCGCGCGCGCGCGATCCGGCGATCTGCGGGATTACGATCGGCGCGTGGCACATCAGCACGGCGCAGGGAATCGACATCCGTGGCTCCTCACGCGTGCAGCGGCACGCGCACCCGACGCTGGCCCCAGGTACCGGGCCTGTCTTCGAAACGGCCGGCGAGGGTCGCGCCGCAGTGCGCGCACTTGCCGTGATCGAGCTCGAA
The DNA here is from genome assembly GCA_044450485.1 of Polyangiales bacterium. Classification (GTDB taxonomy): domain Bacteria; phylum Myxococcota_A; class Polyangia; order Polyangiales; family JAFGIB01; genus CAVZVA01. The sequence continues at coordinate 11,197 of JBIOJD010000057.1, forward strand.
GGCTCCGATCCGATACCCGTCGCGCTCGATCACACGCTTGCCGCACTCGGCGCAATAGGTCGACTGACCCTGTTTGTCGTGCACGTTGCCCGTGTAGACGTGACGCAAGCCCGCGCGCTTGGCTTGGTCGCGCGCGCGGAGCAGTGTGCTCGTAGGCGTTCCCGGCACGTCGATCAGCTTGAAGTCCGCGTGAAACGCGGTGAAGTGCAGCGGCACGCCCGGCCCGAGATGCTCGGCGAACCACTCGCAGAGCTCGGCGACTTCGGCCTCCGAGTCGTTCTTGCCCGGGATGAGCAGGGTCGTGACCTCGAGCCAGACCTCGGTCTCGTGCCGGAGATAGACCAGCGTGTCGAGCACCGGCTGGAGCTCGGCGAAGCAGAGCTTGCGATAGAAGTCGTCGGTGAAGGCCTTGAGGTCGACGTTGGCCGCCTGCATGGGAGCAAAGAACGCCTCGCGCGCCTTCTCGCTGATGTAGCCGGCGGTCACTGCCACGTTCTGCACACCCCGCTCGATGGCTGCCTCTGCCGTGTCGATCGCGTACTCGGCGAAGATGACCGGATCGTTGTAGGTGTACGCGATGCTCTTGCAGCCGTCTCGGACCGCGGCGTCCACAATCGACTCCGGCTTTGCGATGTCCGTGAGGCGATCCATCTCGCGCGCTTTCGAGATGTCCCAGTTCTGGCAGAAGCGACAGCCTAGGTTGCAGCCCGCGGTGCCAAACGAGAGCACGCTGGTGCCGGGGAAGAAATGGTTGAGCGGCTTCTTCTCGATCGGATCGATGCAGAAGCCCGACGCGCGGCCGTAGCTCGTGAGCACGACGTCGTCGCCCTGAGCCTGGCGGATGAAGCAGAAGCCTCGTTGGCCATCCTGCAGTGTGCAGTAACGTGGGCAGAGGTCGCACTGCAGGCGCCCGCTCTCGAGCTTGTGGTGCCACTGTCCTCGCACCACTCCGGGGCTGATTTGCTCGCGATTGCGCACGCTTCCACGATAAGCACGAATCCGGCTGTGCCTAGAGCACGGGGACGCTGTCGGTCGCCGTGCTGTACGCATCGTGCACAAGCGACGCGAACAAACCGCATGAAATAGCGAAGAAAGTTGCGTGCTCGCCATGCCGCCGAAACACGCGCCGCGCCATACTGGCTAGCGATTTTGGTGGCCCCGATCTGGGGCACGACTCCGGGGACGAACAATGAGACGCATCGGCAGCTACTTGAAGGGATACACGCTCGGCACCTTGTTCGTGCTCGTGCACGTCGCGACCCAAGGCCCGCGCCTGCGCGCAGAACGCTGATTATCGGGGAGTCACGCGACTCCCCGCCCCTATCGGCAAAGCCGTTCGGGGCCCCACCCCACGCGGGGCTCGCTGCGCTCGCTCGTGAGTGGCAACCATCGTCGTAACCGCATGGGGCTATACTCGCTGCGGCGCGCGGCGATGGACTACCTGCCGATCTTCATCGACCTTCGCGGTCGAGCTTGTCTCGTCGTCGGCGGCGGGCCCGTTGCGTTGCGCAAGCTCGAGCTGCTGCTGCGGGCGGGCGCTGCGCCTCGGGTGGTCGCGCTGCGGGTGTGTGCTCCGCTGGCGGCGCTCGCTCGGCGCAAGCGCATCGCCGTCGCTCGGCGTGCCTACGGCAAGCGCGACCTGTCGGGCGCTCATCTCGTGATCGCGGCAACCGACGACGCAGAGGTGAATGCTCGCGTCGCGTCCGACGCACAGGCGCGGGCCATTCCCGTCAACGTCGTGGATACGCCCGCGCTGTGCAGTTTCATCATGCCGGCGATCGTGGATCGCAGTCCGTTGCTGGTCGCGGTCTCGACCACCGGCGCTTCGCCCGTGCTCGCGCGCTTGACCCGCGCTCGGCTCGAGATGGCGCTCTCACCACGCTCGGGCAAGCTCGCCGAGTTCGCAGGTCGTCACCGGGAGCTGGTCAAGCGGCGGCTGACGGGCTCAGCGGCGCGACGCGCGATGTGGGAGTCGGCGCTCGACGGTGAGATCGGCGAGCTCGTGCTAGCGGGCCGCGACGCAGAGGCCGACCGCGCATTGGTTCGCGCGCTCGACGAGCCCAGCACCAAGAGATCTTCTGCCATCGCGTTGATCGCTGCGGGCGACGGCGATCCGGACCGACTGTCGGTAGCGGCCGTGCGAGCACTGTCGCGCGCGGACGTGGTGCTGCACGAGCGCGATGTGCCAGGACAAGTGCTCGCGCTTGCTCGGCTCGAGGCGGACCGCGTGAGCGTCGGTCGCGTGGGTGGCCGCGGGGGGACGTCGGTGCGCCGCCTGGTAGCGCTCGTGCGCGCACGCGTGAAGACGGGCAAGCGAGTGTGCGTCGTGCGTGCCGCCGATCCGTACGTGCATGGCGAGCGATCGGGCACCCCTGACGAGCGCGCGATTCTGCGCCGCGCCGGCTTGGCCGTAACCATTTTGCGGCCGGCGCCTCGTTCGAAGGCCTAGCCTGCGGTCGGGAGGCCGCGCCGAAGGGGTCGTCCGGACGGGCCCCCAGCCGCGCTTCGATTGCGATTTCGCCCTGGGAAGGTACGGGCAGCCGCGGTCGATGTCCGGCCCATTGGCCGCATGTGGACCGGCATGCAGTTACGCGCGCTCGTTCCACGTGATGACCGACAACGTGCAGGTCATCCACCACTGGCTGCTGTACAAGGGTGTGGCGGGCGCCGATGGCAGCGTCGCGGCCTCGCCCGGTGCTCACCCGGGCGGCGAGCTCGTGCACGGCTGGGCGCCCGGTGGCGATGACCTCTACCTGTCGCCCGACATCGGTGAGGAGATGCCTGGTGGGGAC
>JBIOJD010000058.1:0-13934 GCA_044450485.1 Polyangiales bacterium
GACCGCGTCGAATGCGCCGGTGGTCTACGCCGAGCTACCGGGCGCGCAGCACGCGTTCGACCTGTTCCATTCGATTCGCACGCACCATGCGATCGCCGGCATTCGGCGTTTCTTGACGTGGCTGATCGCGCACCGGGCACGAGAGGCGGACACACCCGCTCACTTGGCCCACGGGGTCATGGCGAGCGGCGAGTAGGGTTGAACGGGCTTGCTCGGGACGACGAGCTGACCGGCGACGAGCACGCGCGGCTTGGAGGCATCGGCGGTGGCGGCCATCACGACGCCGAGCTGTCCATCCGCGAGCACGTGCGCGCCCACGGGCAGGATCCCGAGCACGCCGAGCAGCGCACGGCCCCAGCCGGAGTGAACCGTTTGTCCCAGGGCAGAGGCCAGCCATGCGTGCAAGTCGAGCCGGGTCAGTTGCAAGTCACCCTCAGGACCACGACGCCGCTCGAGCTCGTACACCGCGTGCAGCAGAGGCACGAGCGGAGCCGACGAGCGCGCGGCATCGCCTGCGAGCGCGCGCAACAACGCGCACGCACGCAGCACCACCGGATCGAATGCCGATTGCGTGTTCGCCGCGACGAGCGAGGGCAGCGCCACAGCTGCGGCCTCCCCACAGTCGCGTCCCATCCCGGTCGAGAGGCCGAACCGACCCAGCGCGAGCAACGCGTGCGCCGCGCCCCGCTGCGAGAGCGGGCTCGCTTGCATGCGCGAGAGCACCGCTCCGCCGTAGAAGACCGCGGAGACCGAGCGCCGAGCCGCGCTCCAAGGCGGCGGCGCCAGCTCGAGCGCCCGTGCGGTGGCAGTGACTCCGGCCGCGATGCAGCGCTCGACCCGACGGCAAACCGCATGCGCATCCCGCAGTGGCCAACGCGTGCCGGGATCGCCCGGAAGGCCTTCGGTCTGCTCGCAGGCCCGATCGAGTTGCTGCCTCAAGCAGTCGTGGAGCACCGCTTCTTGAGGCGGTGTCGCATCGCCAACGCGGCGGAGCGTCCGGAAGCGCAGACCCACGATCTGGGGAGCGCGTGCCGAGACCGCAGCATTCGTCGCCGTAAACACGACTTTGGCCAGCGCGAGCAACGCCTCGACGCTCGGAACCTCCTCGATTGTGATCTCGTTGGCGCCGAAGCGTGCGCAAGCGCCTGCGAGCTGCTGGCAGTGCCTCAGCTGTTCGAGGGTGAGGGGCAGCGCCTGGCGGTCGCGCAGCACCGCATCGCCGAGCACTTGCAGCGCGAACGGAGGCGCTGCGCGCGCAACCGCCTCCCGCAACGTGCGCAAGCCCTCGCCGAGCGCTTCTTCCTCCTCGCTCAACGCGACGCGACGAGTCAAGCCAAAGAGCTCCTCCAGCACGTCGACCGTGGCCGCCAACAACGCCGGGTCGGCTGCGGGTTGGCTCATCGCGGTTGCCTCCAGCGCAGCTCCTCGAGCGCCTCCCTGATCTCGGGCGGCTCGAGCAGCAACGTGGCGCCACGCCCGCGAATCGCCTCGGCAATCAGGCTCGAATCGCCCTCGAGCGCGGACAAGGCCGCGAGTCGCACCGGGCTCGACAGTTTGCGCGAATCCCACAGGGGCAACACGAAGGCGGTGCCTTGACCCATTTGCACGAGCGCGGCGAGCGCGTTGCGCAGCACGGGTTGCGGCAAGCCTGCGCCCTTTTGCTCCAGCAAGACGGCGCCCACCGCACGTGCGCCAGCCGGTCCGGCGCGCACGAGATCGGCAAGCATGGGACCGCTCGCGAGCGGCTGCTCGGTCACCCACTCTTCGATCGAGGCTTGCGCATGCGGCAGCAGCGCGGGTCGGGCTATCAGCGCGCGCAATGCGGTCGTCCGCGGCAGGCGCGCGACGATCGAGAGCAGCGCCGGCACGGGCATCCCGTCGTCGAGCGCGATGCAGATCAAGTGCACGCCGGCTTCGCTACCAAGCCCTGCAACGTCGATGCGCTCGAACATCGCCTCTGGGCCGAGGTGGCCCAGCAGCGCGCGTAGGACGGGAACGACGGCTTGCTCGTCGGCACGGGCGCAGAGCTGCGAGAGCACGCTCGAGAACAGCGCTTCGGGTCCGTGGTCCGCGAGCGCGAGCAAAGCCGAGACGTGTTTGCCGCCCTCGAGCAACCGGCGAGCCAGCACGTCGCCGAGCAGCGCGTGGTCGAGGCCATGGGCATCGCCCGCGCGCGCGGCCAGCGATGCGCAGAAGCCCAGCAGCTTGCCATCGACCACGGCCACGCCTTCGATCAGCTCGGCCAGCCGAAACCCCAGATGCGCGTGAGGCAGTGCCGCGAGCAACGCGGGTTGTTGCCACAGCAGACCGAGCTCTGCTGCGGCCCACGCCGTAGGGTCGTCGGCGGCCGCGCGCAGCCTTTGCCCTTCCTCGGCTGCGAGCAAGAGCTCGGAGCCCAGCGCTTGCTTCGACAATGATTCGAGCGGTGCGTCGAAGCGCGCGCGGAGCGCGTCGGTAGGCAGCGCCCGGGCGGCGCCTTCCGCCAAGTCCTTCCAGCTGGCGGCCGCGCGTTCCGAGCACGCAGCCCAGAGCTCGGTCTCGCTGGGCACGACGGGTAGCAGCATCTCGCTCAGCTCGGCCACGGACCCTGTCAGGGCGGTGTCGAGACCGAGCGCGCAGCCTCGCCACAGCCACGCGCCGAACGCGCTCGGATCGAGCGCACCGGTCTCGAGCGCCGCGAGCTCTTTTGCCAGTCGCAACACGTCCGCGTGCGTGCTTTTCTCGCGCAACGCGAAGACGCGCAGGCCAGCTTGGTACGCCGGCCAAATGAAATGTCCGACACTCGCCGAGCTCGCGAGCAGCACACGCGTTCCAACCCGCAGCTCGGACGTCGTGCACTGCACCGCACGGTCTTGCTCGCGCAGCCAGAGCTCGTGGGCGCGCCGCGCAAAACCTTCGGCCAATGGGTCGTCCTGCCGCAGCGCGCGCACGAGCGCGGCCAAGACGTCTCCGAGCTCGTGCAAGCGGCGCTGCTCTTCGCCTGCACGGCCCGGCAGCGCGCCCTTACGCGGCCTCCGCTTCGAGCCGGCGCCAGGCGGAGGTGCATCTGCTCGCTGCACGCAGCTCAAGCGTAAGATCCCCGTGCTCGCACCGCCACGGAGGAAACCACGCACGATGTCGCCCCCTGTACGAACGAGTGCCGCGTACGCTCACTCGGGCTAGAGTTGAGTAACGCGGGGCGGCACGCGCCTCCCCGCCCCGACGAAGTGAATTCGTCGGGGCCCCACCCCACGCGGAGTGGGAGCTCCGCTCCCCTCTCGTCGCGAAGCGACGATTCACCCCTCAGGTCCGTAGCCGTGCAGCAAATTCGTCTGCTCACCGCGAATCTGTGGAACGGCCGGGCGGACCCACTCGCGCTGGCGGACGTGATCGCCGAGCGCCAGCCGGATGCCGTGCTGGCGCAAGAGCTCTCGCCCGAGCAAGCGGCTGTGATCGAACGAGCTCTGCCGCACGGAATCCTGATGCCTGCGCGGGACATGCAAGGCATGGGCATCGCCCTGCGAGAGCCAGCGATGGTCTCCCGCCTGCCGTTGCCCAAGCGCGACGCACTGTGTGCACGGCTGCGGCTGCCAGGCGCCAGCACCGAGATCGAGATCATGAACCTGCATCTATCCGCTCCGACCGCGCTCGGACGGTTCGGTGTACGCCGGCGCGAGGTCAGCGCGTTGCGCGCGCATCTGCGCCGCACCTCGATGCCGCGCGTCCTCGCCGGCGACTTCAACACCCTGCCGGTGATGCCCGCGTATTTTGCGCTGCGGCGGCACCTACGCGACGCAGCGCTCGAGACACGTCGCAGGCCGGCGCCGACCTGGGGACCGACCGCGCGCGCTCCGCGCCTGCTGCGCATCGACCACGTGATGGTGCACGGGCTGCGTGTGATCGACCTCGAAGTGCTGGCGATCGCGGGCAGCGACCACAGCGCCATCTTCGCGACCCTGGCCCTGCCCTGAGCCTCACAGCCGCAGGCGCCCGGCCTGCAGCTCGGCGAACAGCTCGGTCGTCAGCGGCACGTAGGCGTCACGCTGTGGATGCCTCATGTAGAGCGGATCGCTCACGCTCTGCGGGTCGAAGCCTTCGTTGCGGAGGTCGTTCTTCTTGAGCTTGAAGGTCGAGGTGATCTCGATCTTGTCCTGCAGCCGCACGAACAACGGGCGCGCGTACGAGGGCAGGCACGCATCGACGTGCTGCTTGAAGGCCGTGGCATCGAACTCGCCTTGCAGCACGAGCGCGACCATGCCCGCGCGACCCTCGGTGTGGGGGACCTGCACGCCGTACACGTTGACCTCGGCGGCACTCGGCAATGCGGCCAGCTGTTCTTGCACCTCGAACGTAGACACGTTTTCGCCCTTCCAGCGAAAGGTGTCGCCCATGCGATCGACGAAGAACAGGCGCTTCTTGGCGTCGCTGCGCAGCAAGTCCCCGGTGTTGAACCACGCGTCGCCCTTGGCAAAGGCATCACGCACGATCTTGCGCTCGGTCTCGCGCTCGTCCTGGTAGCCGTCGAACCCGGTCACGCCCCGGATGCGCCCGAGCAGCACGCCCGACTCCCCGGGCTTGGCCTTGATCAGGAAACCGCGCGGCGTACGCGCGAAGTCGTCTTTCTCGTCGTCCCACTTGGCGAGCACGCTGCCAAAGCCCAGGCGCCCCACCGAGCCCACGGTGTTGTCGAGGTTGAGCGCAGCGGCGTTGCCCTCGGTCGAGCCATAGACCTCGACGATGCGCGCGATGCCGAAGCGCTCCTGGAAGGCCGCCCAGATGTCGGGGCGCAGGCCGTTGCCGACGATGACGCGCACCTTGTGCTGGCGGTCGTTCGGCTGCGGAGGGGCCGCAGCGAGATAGCGGCACAGCTCTCCGATGTAACCGAAGCACGTAGCCTCGTAGCGCCGCACGTCGTCCCAGAAGCGGCTCGCCGAGAACCTGCGCGCGAGCGCCAGAGTCGCGCCATGCGTGATCACGGCGCCGGCGCACGCGCTGATCCCGCTCGTGTGATAGAGCGGCAAGCAGTTGTAGAGCACGTCGTCCTCGCGCAGGCGATAGGCGACCCCACCCAGCCCCAAACCCACGCCGTACATGCGCTGGTGCCGGATGCGTGCCGCCTTGGGCAGGCCCGTGGTGCCGCTCGTGTAAATGTACGCGGCGAGGTCGCCGAGCGCTTGCTGCGCGGCTTCGGGCGGGTCGTCGTCGCCGGCCGCTGCATCCGCCGGCTCGAAGCGCAGAAGCGCGGTCGTACCCACACCGCTCTGCTGCTCGGGATCCACGTCGAGCACGGCCTTCACCCCCGGCAGCTCTGCGCTCACCGCTGCGTAGGCGGCCGCGTGCTCGGATCCCACCACCACGAGCTTCGGTTCGCAGATGCGCAGCGAGTGCAGCAGCGGCGCACCGGCGTTGTGCGTGTTGATCAGGCTCACGACCGCACCGAGCTTGCCGGCTGCCAGGAAGTGCCAGAGAAACTCCGGCCGGTTGTCCATGAGCAGCGCCACGACGTCGCCCTTGCCCACGCCGAGAGCGCGGTACGCCTGAGCGTGTCGATTCACGAGCGCGTTGCTCTCACCGTAGCTGAAGCGACGCTCGCCGTAGAGCAAGAACGGCTGCTCGCGCTTCGCGGAGCGGGCGCGCTGTTGCAGCAGCAAAGCGAGCGTCTTGTTGCTGCGCGCTCCGCCCTGAGCGAAGCCGCGAATCAACCGGTAGCCGCGCGCAATCCCTTCGAACATCGGAGCGAGGAGCCTAGAACAGCCAAAGCCTGGGCGAAAGACGCGGATCAGGCCAGCCGGCGCGCCCGGCCCGTCACAGTCGCAGGTGGAAAGACTTGGGCCGGCTGAGATAGCCGTACCCGAGCTTGGACAGCGTGCAGCCGCGGCCCGAGTCTTTGACGCCGGTCCAGGCCAAGGCCGGGTCGAGATAGTCGCAGCGGTTCATGAACACGGTCCCGGTCTCGAGCACGTCGCCGAGCACGAGCGCGGCCTGCTCGTCGCGGGTCCAAATCGAGGCGGTGAGGCCGTAAGCGCTGTCGTTCATCAAGCGCACGGCTTCCTCGTCGCCGCTCACCGCCATGATTCCGATCACCGGAGCGAAGGTCTCCTCGCGCATCAGGCGCATGCCGTGATTCACGTCCACGAGCACTTGCGGCGCGAGGTACGGCGTGCCTGGCTTGCTCGCCGCAAACGCGGACTCTTCGATCAGCGCGCGCGCGCCAGCCGCCTTGGCCTCCGCGATCTTCGCGCGCGTGAGCTCGGCGGCACGCGTGCGCACGAGCGGCCCGAGCGTGGTCTTTGGATCGAGCGGGTTGCCGAGCACGTACTGCCGGGTGAGCGCGACGAAGCGCTCGACCACCTCGTCGTAGAGCTTGCGATGCACGTAGACGCGCTCCACCGCGCAGCACGATTGGCCGGAGTTGAAGCACACGCCGTCGACCAGATTCGGTACCGCGTGGTCGAGGTCCGCGTCCGCGCGCACGTAGGCCGGGTCCTTGCCGCCGAGCTCGAGCCCCACGCCGACGAAGCGCTCGCCCGCCGCGCGAGACACCGCGTGCCCGCCCTGCACCGAGCCCGTGAACGCCACGAAGTCGATGCGTGGGTCCGCGACCAGGACCGCCACGTCATCGTGCGTGCAGCACAGGTGCTGGAGCAGCCCCTCGGGCAGACCGGCTGCGCGGGCAGCCGCGCTGTAGCGCTCGGCGCATAGAGGTGTCTGGTCGGAGTGCTTGAGCAAGACCGCATTGCCGGCCACCAGCGCGGGCAGCACCGCGTTGACAGAGGTGAGGTACGGGTAGTTCCAGGGCGCGAGCACCAGCACGACCCCGAGCGGCTCATGGCGAATGAAGCGGTGAAAGCCGGCCTTGTCGCCAACCTGCACGTCCGCGAGCGCCTCGGGCGCCACCTCCAACATGTAGCGCGCGCGATCCGCGAAGCCACGCATCTCGCCCGGGCTGTCGCGCAGCGGCCGGCCGATCTGCCAAGTGATCTCCTCGGCGATCGCCTGAGTATCGGAGGTGATCGCCTCGACCAGCTTCTGGCAAAGCGCGATACGTTCGCCGAGCGGCACCGCACGCCACACCCGCTGCGCCTTCACCGAACGCGCAAGCGCCGCTTCGAGCTCGGCCGCGCTCGCGAGCTCCCGTTCCACATACACGCGCCCGTCGACCGGAGAAACCGTCCGCTGCATCGCCATGCCGGCGAGCATATCTCACCGGCAGTTCAGGCCAACCCGCGCCTCGAGAGCTCACGCTTGATCTCGGCTTGCACCATGTCCTCAGTCATCCCCTGGCCGCCGAAGGTCGCGAACGCCTGCAAGAGCAGCGCCGCGCCCCAACCACCGAGAGGCCACACGAACCAGAGGTTCTGCGGCGTGTAGTGCAGATTGATCGCGACGATCGCGGCGTTCGTCAGCACGAAGACCAGCGCGTGCCAGTAGAAGCCGAGCTTGGTTCGCACCCGCCTGATCGCCTTGGCGCGAACTTCTCGCTCGATGCTCGCCTTTTGTTCATCCGTGATCATGTCGCCCTCCTCGGGCTGGCTATCTTGACTTCAAACACTGTTACACTACACGCTGTCACGATTGGTGCAAGCCCCCGAGCGACTTTTCTTTGGGCGCGCCCCGGGAGAAAGCTCAGAGGATCCCGTGCAGTGGTCCGCCCTTGGCCCCGAGGGCATCGACGCGCGCGCTGACGGCCGGGTCGGGCTCGAGCGGAGGGGCGTGGTGCGGCTTGCTCCGCGCATCGATCACGAGCGGCCCTTCGCAGCCCCAGTGCTTGTGGCGCACGAAGCTGCCCAGCCCGTACACGTCGCGCGCTGGGTCGCTGCGCGTGAACGTAACCCACAAGAAGTTCTCGAGCGTGCGGCCACACAGCTCGCTGTCGTCGCAGACCACGATCAGCGGGAACCCAGCCAACGACTGGCCCAGTGACGGCGCGTGGCACAGACGCTCGATCGCCGGGTCGTCGCCTGCAGCGTCGGCGGAGAACGCCGGCCCTCGGAGCGCGAGCACGCCCGGCATGCACAGCACCGGCGCAGAGAACCCTTCCGGCAACCGCAAGCCGTTCGGCAGCGCTGTGCCGAGCTCACGCAGCACAGGACCCGCGGCCGCGAGCACGAGCTTACTGCCACGGTGCAGGCCGCTGCCCGAGTAATCGAGCGTGTCGATCGTGGTCTCGGTCTGGAAATGCAGATCGCGGCGCGGATCGAAGCGCCGCAACAAGTGTGCGAAGAACGCGCGCACGTCGTGAACCGCGAGCGCCTCGTCGTCGTCGCCAGCCACGATGAGCAGGTACTTGGCCAGCGACATCTGGCCTTGGCCGAGAATGGCATTGGCCTGTGTCAGCAGCTCCTGCGGCCGATCGAGCGGCCGATACGGCGTGTAGCGCTCGCTGCCGATCGCGAGCAGAAGCGGGTGCACGCCCGCCGCATCCACCGCATGGACCGCGCGCACGCCCGGTAGAACGCTCGGAATCACGGGCCCGGTCAGCTCGTGGATCAGCGCACCGAAGCTCGTGTCCTCCTGGGGCGGCCGCCCGACCACGGTGAACGGCCAACACGCATCCTCGCGGTGATATACGTGCTCCACCCGCATCACGGGGAAATCGTGCGCCAGGCTGTAATAGCCGAGGTGATCGCCGAACGGGCCCTCGGGTTTCACGGCACTGGGATCGATCTCGCCCACCAGACAGAAATCGGCCTCCGCGTGCACCGGCAAAGCGAGAGCTCCCGCGCCTGGCAGGGCCGCCATCCGCACGCGCCGGCGGTTGAGCGCGCCTGCGAACATCAGCTCCGACAAGCCCTCCGGCAGCGGCATCACCGCCGCCAGCGTCATCGCTGGCGGGCCACCGACGAACACCGCCACGCGCAGCGCCTCCCCGCGGCGCTGGGCCGCGCGATGGTGCACTCCGATGCCACGGTGGATCTGGTAGTGCAAGCCCACCTCGCGCTCGGGCTCGTAGGCGTTGCCCGAGAGCTGAATGCGGTACATCCCGAGGTTTGCGTGCGCGAAGCCCGGCCGCTCCGGGTCCTCGGTATAGACCTGCGGCAGCGTGATGAACGCCCCGCCATCGTGCGGCCAACACACCAGCTGCGGCAGCGCCGAGAGCGTGGTCTCGCCCGCGAATACCGGCCCGCCCGCGACGCGCCGCGGCGGCATGTGCAACGCGGTAAAAGGCGCCCCGAGGTAACGCAGCGGCGTGCGCAGCGCAGCCGACGGATCGGCGCGCAGCTCGACGATGCGGCGCACCTGCTCGAGCGCATCGCGAAAGATGAACCGCGCACGCGGCAGCGTCCCGAACAGGTTCGATACCATCGGGAAGCGCGTGCCCTCGACGCGCGCGAAGTAGAGCGCCGGTCCGCCGGCTTGGTACACGCGGCGGTGGATCTCGGCGGCCTCGAGCCGTGCATCGACCTCGCAATCGATGCGAACCAGATGGCCGTGGCGCGCGAGATCGTCGACGCAGCTTTGGAGCGAGCGATAGCCCATCGGGCCCACGCTCTAAACCGCGGCCCGCGATCCTGCAACGCAGGGGGGGCTAGGCCCCTCTCAGTTCGTGGCTTCGACCGCAGCCGGGGCGGCCGTGATCGGCTCGAACTTGTACTCGCGGCATGCTGCCGGAGTCAGAGCGTACGCCTTGATCTTGTTCAGCAGCGTGCGGCGGGAAATCCCCAGCGCGACGGCTGCATGCGTGCGGTTCTGGCGGTGCTCCTCGAGCACGCGAGCGATCTCCTGGCGCTCTGCAGCGCGACAGATGCTCCACAGCCTGCGAGAAGTGCCCTTGACCTCGATCGTCGTGTTTTCGGTGAACATCCTTGCCTCCTCCATTCGCACCCAACCGGACAAAATGCCGGGCAGCGGCTTTCCTGTGTTGGTAGTGGACACAGAGGTAGGCACCGGTCGGAGCTTTCTGCACGCGACGCGCGAATTTTTCGGCGCAGCGTCAGGACTGGCCGCCGCCAGGGCTGCTTGGGCGGGGCCAATCAGGAAAAACTAAGTGAAAAATCAAAGAGTTAGATGAACGATTGAGCTCGTTTGATACAGCGCGTCACCGATTGCAAACCCGGAGCGTAGGCCCGGCGTCGGTGCTCTCGAAGCTCTGGGCAAGGCACTTGGAGGCGGTCGAAGGGCAATCCGCCTTGGTCACGCAGAGCTGGCTGCAGTAGCCATCCGGGCTGCCGGGCGACACGCGTATGCACAGGTGCTGAGCGCAGTCCCCCGGTATCGCGCACGGGTCGTTCACCATCATGCTGCCGACCGGCGCCTGACAGAACGCCAGGATTCGGCCGCCCATCTGCATGTCGCTTTGAGGGGCGCAAACTTGATCCTTGGCACACTCCATATCGCGGTGACAGGTCTTCACGCAGATGTGCTTCTTGTGGGTCGAGTCGGTCGGATCCTCAGCGCAGCTGTATCCCGACACGGCCGAGCAGTCGGCGTCCGTCGTGCAATCGTACTTGCACGACGCTGCGCTGGCCGTCGCTGAACCTAGCTGCACGAGGAGCTCCTCGCGCGCGCCACAGCCGACCCCATAGTTGGGGGCGTTCAGGCCGCAACGTCCGTCGGGACGACAGCAGCCGTCGAGCTTCATCTGCCGCGCGGTGGCGCCAGGGCATTCGGTGTCTGCCTGGCCCGGCACGTCGCGCTGCAGGCAGACCCCGCCCCCGCCGAACGTCAGCCCACACTGGCGATTCAGCAGTCCCAGGCAGCACGAACGCAGCGCGATCATGCCCGCATCAGGCAGCGGGTCGCAGGGCTCGCAGGCGGCAGGCGACGGGGCGCCAGCGGTGCCGCCATCACCATGGCCCCCAGCGTCGCCAGCATCTTCAACGCCCGAGTCCATGAGCTTCGCCGGCGTGCCCGAGTCGCGCAGCCCGCTGGTCTTGCCCCCGCCCGAGCGCAGCGCGTTGAGGTCGTGCCTGCAGCCGAGGGCGCACGCGCAGAGCAGCGCCCCGAGGATCATCGCCGAGCCGCGCATCAGAACGTCCCCCGGAGCTCGAACGAGGTCGGGCCCGCCTGCACCGCGAGCGATGCACGATCCGCGCGCCCGTCCCGTGTTGCCGACGCCCTCTCACCGCTGGAGCTCGCTGCATCGATCGCGAGCAGGACGCCTCCGGTGACGGCCGACGCAGCGGCAACCCCGAGAAACACGTTGGTCAATAGATCGCTCGTCTTCACACCTGAAGCGTCGATCTGCTGGTTCGTGCAGTTCGGCGCGCAGCCCGTCTTCGGGTCCTTGAGGTCTTTGTACTGGCCGTTGCCCACCAGCCAGAACACGCCGCTCGCGATGCCGAACGCGCCGGCGCCAGCCAGCGCAATCCACCCGTAGGTGGCCAGATGCCCGTTGGAAACCGGTGGTGCCGCGGGCTTGGTGCTCTCGGCCGGCGCGGCTGGCTTGGTCACGGGCTCGAGCGGGCGGCTCGTGTCGATCGGCGCGACACCGGCCTGCATCGCGAGCAGCGGCTCGAGCGCGACGCGCACGGTCTGCTCCGAATCGCCTTCGACGTTGAAACGCAGATTGCTCGGCTTGTAGCCATCGGCGTTGGCGCTGACCACGTGCGTGCCGACGTCGAGCAGGATGCTCCCGTCGGGCTCGAGCTGTGGGTCCTTGCCGTCGACCAGCACCTTGGCCTCTGGCGGCTGGAGCACGAGCGTCACCCGGCCCACGAACTCACGCGCCTTGGCCATGAGCTGCTGCACTTGCGTGCGCAGGTCGCCATCGAGCGGCTTGCGCGTGTCGTTGAGCGCGGCGTCGAGCTCGCGAATCGCGCTCACGTACATGCGGAGCTCGAATGCGGCCATGCCCATGCCACGCAGCGTGCGTGCGTTGGGAGAGAGCTCGTGGGCGCGCTTGAACAACGCGCGAGCCTCCTCGAAGTGGCCGGCCGCGAACTCCCGCACCGCGTCGTCGATCGTCTGGCGATAGGCGCCCCCATCGGCCTCCTGCGCGCTGGCCGCCGGGGCGAACGCGAGCGGGGCGCTACCGCAGACGAGCGCGAACAGCGCGGCGTGCAACCACCGCACGCCGGCAAAGTGCTGGATCGATGTGTTTTCGGACCGGCTCACAGCCCGCAAGGAAGTCATGAGGAGCCTCTGGGCGGACTGTAGCCAAAACCCGAGACCGGGTCACCTGCCGAACGTGCTCAGGCGGTGACTTCCGACCCCGTCGTGCTACTTGGCAGCGATTGCAGCGTTGAGCTTCGGTTTCTCGCCGCTGTAGTCGTAGATGCCGATGCCGCTCTTGCGGCCGAGCTGCTTGCTCTGCAGGAGCTGCTTGAGCGTGCGCGGAATCCGGTAGCGAGGATCCTTCAGCTCGCGTTGGAGCGTGTCGGCCATCGCGTACACGATGTCGATCCCGATGAGGTCGCACAGCGCGAGCGGGCCCATGGGGTGACCGCAGCCGAGGCGCATCGCGTCGTCGATGCCTTCAGCGGTGGCGATGCCCGCCTCGAGCGTCTCGATGCCGTGCAAGAGGTACGGCACGAGCAAGCGGTTCACGACGTAGCCCGGGGACGACTTGATGCGGACCGCCGTCTTGCCGATCTGCGTGGATAGCGCTTCGGCGCGTTGCACAGCGTACTCGGCGGTCTGCTCGATCGTGCCGAGCTCGATCAGGTCCATGGCCGGCACCGGGCTGAAGAAATGCAGCCCGACGAAGCGTTCCGGGCGGCTGAGCGCGCGCGCCAGGGTCTCGAGCTTGAGCGAGGAGGTGTTCGTACCGAGCACCGCTTCGGGATGCATCTTGGCCTCGAGCTTCTTCAGCAGCTCGACCTTCGCGGCCTCTTCTTCGACGGCTGACTCGATCACGACCTCGGCGTCCGAGACCGCTCCGAGATCGGCGCTGAAATGGACACGACCGAGCACTTCTTTGCACTGCTCGGCGGTCATCTTCCCGCGCTTGACCCGGCGGTCGAGCGACTGGCGGATCTTCTCAGCCGGCTCGTCCAGGCTCCCAGGCGTCACCTTGATCGCGATGACGTCGATTCCTGCCGCCGCGCAAACCTCCACGATGCCGCGACCCATCATCCCGCAGCCGACCACCGCCACCCTGCTCACAGCCATGAAGAAAGGCTCCTCGTTGTCCGGCGCCCGTGGCTTGCGACTGCCGGTCGCTTCGGGATGTATCCTACATGGCCAACCACGTCAATCCGACGCGGCAACGCGCCAGATGGCGAATACCGTTGCAAGTACTGGTAATGAGTAGTATAAATTGCATGTCCCCAAAACAGGAATAGGACTGATTGGGGGCAGCGCAGGACCGGCCGCTTGGCCGAACGCGATCCCGATCTCGATCGTCCACGGCCGCTGGAGCGGGCTGTATACTGAGCGAGCCTTCGGGTGCGGCGGCGGGCCCCGGGGGCTGGCTTGCCGCCCATAACCTTGCCGTGAATCCCGTGGCCCACACCGAGCCGAGCCCGGCAGTCTCCGTCCAACCGTCGGGCACGACCGCCTCGGGCGCCGGCGCGGCAAGCGTCTACGCGGGCATGCGGCAGCGCTTCGAGACAGAGGTGCAAAGGCGGCAAGCGCAGTCCGAACGCCTGTCGATGCTCCGCCTGGGCGCGTTCATCGGCGCCGCTGCGCTGATCACGACCGCGCTGAGCCGCGGCGGAGCGTGGGCGTGGGCGCTCGGTCTCGGGTGCGCGGTCGTGTTCATCGCAGGAGTCATCGCGCAGCAGCGCGTGCTCTCCGCGCTCGACGCCGCGCGGGTGCGCCGCGATGTGCATGGAAGACACTTGATGCGTTTGTCCTCAGAATGGACGCAGCTCGAGATAGCCCACGAGCGCCTGCTGCCTGCGACGCACGACTACGCCTGGGACGTGGATGTGCTGGGCCAGGGCTCGCTCGTGCAGCGGATCGACGTGACACGAACCGTTCACGGCGAGCGCACGCTCTGCGACTGGCTCGGCACGGCCGCGAGCCTCGAGGTGATCCGCGCGCGACAGGCCGCGGTGAACGAGCTCGCC
>JBIOJD010000059.1:0-13876 GCA_044450485.1 Polyangiales bacterium
CGAGTTCTGCGACGCGTTCCTCGATCCCGTGCCCACGCGCGAGGCTCTGGCAGCGGGCCCGAGCCACGGTGGCTTCCGCCGGTTCTCCGGCCGGCTGCTGCGGATCGACCGGGCCCGCGGTCAGGTCTCGGTCGTCGCCACCGGTCTCGACACCCCGACCAATCTCGCACTGGGGCCCGGCTTGCTGTACGTGGCCGAGGGCATGGGTACCCCCGGGCGCCCGATCCCGGGCCCGAAGGGCACGGTGGCGCTGGACGGCTTCATCGAGCGCCTGAGCCTGCCATCGGCGGCCCGTCCAGCCCCCTGAGATCAGTTCTAAATCATCTCGCTTGCTTCGCGGCGCCTCCCCCCGCTAAATTCGGGCCGCAGTGCGCAAGCGGGACACCCGGCGAGAGCTGATTCTGGCGGCCGAGCGATTGTTCGCGGAGCGGGGCATCGAGGGCGTTTCCCTTCGCGAGATCAACCTCGCGGCCAAGCAACGCAACACGTCGGCCGCGCACTATCATTTCGGCTCGAAGGACGCGCTGGTCGACGCGATCTTCGAGTTCCGCCGCACCGCGGTGGGCAAGCGGCGCGAGGAGATACTCAACGCGCTCGATGCGGGCGAACGACCGCTCGACGCCCACGGCCTCGCCGAGGCGCTGATTCTGCCGCTCGCCAAGGAGATGCAGCACGACGGCGAGGACGAGAGCCGTTACCTCGAGTTCCTGGCGCACCTGTTCCTGACGTCACCGACGATGGTGGGCGACATCTTGCGCAAGCATCAGGCGGCCGACGGCCGCTGGGTGGCGATGGCCGCGCGCGCGCTCCCGCACATGCCGCGGCGCATTCTGTGGACTCGCTTGTTGCTGATGGGGCGGCACGTGGTGATCTCGCTGGCCGTGTACCAGCGGCGCGGCCTCGGCATCGACGAGGTCGGCTTCGAGGCCTACTTGAGCGACATGCTCGACGCCGTTGCCGGCTACATCGCCGCTGCACCCTCGGAGCGGACGCTGGCGCTCACCAAGGCCACCGACGAGCAGTCAACGCGGGCCGCCGCCGCACCGCCGGCGCAGGCGAATAACGAGTGATCGCCGCGAGCTCGGCCTCGCCGGTTCGCGCGGCCGAGGGCTGGTTTGCTTGCACCTCCGCCCGAACTCTGGTACGAGGCCAGCCCGCCAAGGACGGTTCATGGCACGCGTCACAGTCGAAGATTGTCTCGAGCACGAAGAAAACCGCTTCGCGCTCTGCATCCTGGCCGCCAAGCGCACCCGCCAGCTCAACCGCGGCGTGCCCGCGCTGGTCGAGAGCAAGAACCGCGCAGCGGTGACCTCCCTGCGCGAGATCGCAGCAGCGCGCGTGAAGTACTCGCGCCTCGTCAAGGGCCTGGTCGAAGAGCACATCCAGGAAAACAAAGCCCTGGTCGACGCCCAAGATGGGTGAAGGATGAGGAGGCGGCGCGTGCCGCCCCAGTCACTTCACCGGGGTCGAGATCTCCACTTCTAGGTCTAGCTCTACGTCGTCGCTGACGATGGAGATGCCTTCCGCCAGGCCGCTGAAGTTCAGGCCGAAGTCCTTGCGGTTGATCTTGCCGTGGGCTTCGTAGGCGGCGCGGAGCTGCGGCGTACCGCCGAGCGTCACGCGCTGGAAGCCCTCGAGCTCGCCTTCGAGCTTGACGTCCTTGGTGGTGCCGCGGATGGTCAGCGCCACCACGGCGCTGAACGCGTTGCCCTTCCACTTGATGCTCTTGAGCGCCAGCTTGAGCGTCGGGAACTTGTCCGCTGCGAAGAAGTCGTCCGAGCGCAGATGGTTGTCTCGCTTCTCGACGCCGGTGTCGACCGACTTGGTCTCGGCCTCGGCCTCTAGCTTGGTGATCTTGCCGGTCTTCGAGTCGGCGTCGACCGTGGCCGAGAATTTCTTGAATTCACCGCGCACTTTGGCGAAGCCAAGGTGGCGAGCGGTGAACCCGATGTGGCTGTGATTCGGGTCGACGTTCCAGGCGGCCGATTGGGCGTGAGCCGCCGCGCTGAGAAACAGCAGGGCGAACGTGATCATCGCGAGTTTGGTCATGGTTTCTCCCCGGGATCTGGCCGGACGGTCTCGTCACGGCACGAAGGAAATACGCACGTGGCAGACGTTCGTTACACGAACGTGGATCAGCCGCTCGCCATCACCACCTCGATCAGGTAGGGCCCGCGCTCGCGCATGGCGCGTTCGAGCTCTCGGGAAAGCTCGGCGGCGTCCTCGACCCGGACCGCCGGGATCCCCATGCCCGTGGCGATCGCGACGAAGTCCAGATCCGGGCGCCCGATGTCGAGCAGGTTCCGCGCGCGCTCGCCGGCGGACTCGGCGCCGACGCGCTGCAGCTCGATGTTGAGGATGCGGTACGAGCGGTTGGCGAGGATGACGTTGACCACGTCGAGGTTCTCGCGGGCCTGCGTCCACAGCGCCTGAATCGTGTACATCGCGCTGCCGTCTCCATCGAGACAGACCACCTTGCGGTCGGGGCAGGCCACGGCGGCGCCCACCGCCAGCGGGAGGCCGATACCGATGGAGCCTCCGGTGTTCGACAGCCAGTCGTGCGGCGGCGCGCCCGCGCAGAACGGCGACACCAGGAAGCCCTCGGTGTTGCCTTCGTCGGCCACGATCGCGTTCTCGGGCAAGCTCGCGGCGATCGCCTCGCCGAGCGTCTTGGCGTCGATGCGGCCGCTCGGCGCCGCCGGTCGCGTCAGTTGCTGCACCACGGCCGCGTCGCGTTTGGCCGAGAGCGCGTCGGCCAGGCGCTCGAGCGCATCGAGCGCGTCGTCCTCGGGCTGCGCGAGCACGTGCACGGCGCAGCCTTTCGGCACGAGCTCGCTCTGCTTGCCCGGATAGGCGAAGAACGCCACCGGCGGCCGGGTGCCCACGAGCACCAGGTGCTTGACCCCTTGCAGCTCCGCTTCTGCCATCTCGGCGAAATACGGCAACCGCTCGATCGGCGCGCGGCCCGCGCCGCGCTCGAGCCTGCCCGTGAACGTGTCGCAGAGCAGGCGCGCGGAGGTCGTGGTCGCGATGCGGCTGCCGAGCGCCAGGCCACGCTCTCGCAGCGCTTGGCCGTTCATCAAGATGACGCTCTTCTCACCGCTGCGCAGCGCGGAGACTGCCTCGCGGACCGCATCTTCGGGCACCCGAGCTCGCGCAGCGATGGGCGGCGGCCGCGCGGGCTCGCCGGCTTCGCTCCACGAGACGTCGGCCGGCAAGATGAGCGTGGAGATGTGACCCGGGGGCGCGCATGCAGCGGCGACGGCCTCGGCAGCGTCTGCCGCCAGCTTCGCCGGCGAGCGTGTGAGGCGTAGAAAGTCCGAGAGCGGCCGCGCCAGGGCTTCGATGTCCGAGTTGAGCGGCGCGTCGTGACGCTTGTGGTACGTCGCGTGATCGCCGACCACGTTCAGCATCGGCGAGCGCGCCCGGCGGGCATTGTGCACGTTGGCCAGCCCGTTGGTGAGCCCGGGACCGAGGTGCAACAACGTGGCGGCCGGCTTGTCCGCCATCCGCGCGTAACCGTCGGCTGCTCCTGTGACGACGCCCTCGAAGAGCGCGAGCACCGGCCGCATCGCGGGCACCGCGTCCAGCGCGGCGACGAAGTGCATCTCGGAGGTACCGGGGTTTGCGAAGCACACTTCGACGCCGGCGCCGACCAGCGTTCGCAGCAAACATTGAGCGCCGTTCATGCCGGTGAGCTTACACTGGGGCCCACCCGAATGGATCGGCGCTACCGCTCGGGCGGCGCGAGCGGAGGGGCTCCCTTCCGCAGGTACCTCCTGTGGATACGAGCGATCTCGGACAGACCGCGGGCGAAGTCCATCGCCGAGACCTTCGAGCCTGCGACGTCGTGCCAGCTGTCGAGCGGCGCCTCGTAGATGAGCTCGGACACGGGCGGCCCGCCGCGCTCGCGGCGCGCGCGGATGAGGCGCGCGATCAGCTCGACGTCGAACGTCCAGCCGACCTCGAACGGCTGCGCGAACAAGGCGCGGACCTCCGGCGTGGCCCGAAACAGCTTGGCTCCGCACTGTGTGTCGTACACGGGCAGGCCGAGGAGCATCGACGCGGTGGTCGCGAACACGCGGCCGAGATAGTGCCGGGCCGCGCTGCGCTCGATCGAGCGCCCGAGCAGCTGCACGCGCGCGCCGAACACCATCAAGCGCTCGGGCCACTGGTCCAGGATCGCGGCGAAACGAGGGATCTCTTCGAGCGGCGCGGCGAGGTCCGCGTCCCAGTAGCCGCACAGCTCGACGCCGAGCTCGAACGCCCGGAGCATTCCCACGCGCACGGCCTCCGCCTTGCCCAGGTTCTGGGGTTGGCCGATGACCTCGAAGCGGTCGGGGGCGCGCTCGTGCATCCCCCGGAGCACGGTCCCCGTCTGGTCTCGGCTTCCGTCGTTGACCAGTACGAAACGCACCTCTTCATGGGCCGCGGCGAAAGCCTCGAAGCTGCCCACGGGGAGGCGCTGCTCCTCGTCGTAGCAGGGGACCACGATCGCGATGCGGCTTCTTACGCGGTGCGTCACGGGACGCGCAGAGCCTATCGCATGTGAGCAGGCCTGCACGAACCGCGTGCGCGGGACTTGTGCTCGGCGCGGCCCCCGCGCATCATGGGCTCGAGCGAGGTCTTGACATCGTGGGAACGCAGCGTGGGTGTCGGGTGGGCGGTTTGAAGACAGGAATCTGGTGGTTGGCCGTGCTGGTCGCCCTCGGCTGCGGCAGCACCCAGAAGGGCGGCAAACGGGGCAGTACCGACTCGGACGGCGCAGCTCCGGACACGACCACTGACGCGGGCACGGACGCCGGAGCGCCCCATTGCAGCAGCACGAGCTGCGATGCCAATGCGACCTGCGACGACGGCAGCGGCGTCATCAAGTGCACCTGCAACACGGGCTTCGATGGCGACGGAACGACGTGCACCGACGTCGACGAGTGCATGACCAACAACGGTGGCTGCGGCGCGAACGCCACGTGCAAGAACCTCAACGGTGGCTTCAGCTGCGAGTGCGATGCGCTGTCGGCCAAGAACGGCAACCAGCAGTGCACGGACATGTGCGACATGGCCAAGGCCGACTCCAGCATCTGCGGCGCTGGAGCCAACGCGCGCTGCACGATCACGAAGCAGGGTGCGGCCTGCACCTCGTGCAATCCCGGCTTCACCGGCGACGGCCAGAGCTGCGTGGACCACCGCGCCGACTGTCCGAGCGAGTGCAATGGCGGCTCGAGCAGTGACCCGAACAGCATCTGCGTGAGCGGCGCAGGCAAGTTCACCTGCACCTGCGCGGACGGCTACGACGGGACGCCCGGGAGCTGCAAGAACATCGACGAGTGCGCGACCGGCAAGGCCTCCTGCAACAAGGACACCTCGACGTGTCTGGACACCGAGGGCGGCTTCTACTGCACGTGCAAGGACGGCTACTCCGGCGACGGTGGAAACTGCAAAGACATCGACGAGTGCAAGGACAGCAAGCTCTACGACTGCCCGAAGAACGCGAGCTGCATCAATGACGTGGGCGGCTCGCCGGGCTATCACTGCGGCTGCGTGAGCCCCTTCACCGGCGATGACCCCACGAGCTGCTACTGCGACCTGAGCGGATACTGGGCGATGCGACAGGACCTGACCACGTGTTGGGACGAGCGAGCGCTCAGCGGTACGGTCTTCATCGCGCCCGGCGTGATTCAAGCCAGCGTCTGGGAGCTCCACAAGTACAGCTATGACGGCTCGACCCTCACGAGCGAGAAAATGGGCTGCGGCGAGGACGCGACACCTGACCTTCAGAGCCCGGTGTTCGTGGAAACCTACTCGGCGTACATCCCTGCCTCCGTCTATGCCAAGGTCGGTTTCGCCAAGGGCAGAGACGTACCCATCCCGAACGTGGTGCCGGGCAGCATGTTCACGACACCGGAGGAGGGCGCGGTCTCGGGCATCAAGTTGGATGGCACGGCGGAGGCGGCGATTTGGCCCTCGGCCGGGACCGACGTTCACGACCCTGGCAGCGGCATGGGGCTGCCCGAGTGGGAGGACACCGACGGCGACGGAGAGCTCGGGCTCACGCTCTGGTCGCGCTGGCCGACCCAAGAAACCCTCGCCAGCACGGCCGCGATGCGCCTGCACTACAGCTACTTGCCCACGCACCTGAAGATGAACGGATCCAATATTTCTCCCGACGCTCGCGCAGCGTGCGTCAGCACCGCGACGCGCGTGATCACCAAGCTCAACATAGACGTCGAGACCTGCGAGAAGCTCAGCGGCGACGTGGTCAACGTCAAGGCCGAGGGCCGCGTGAGGAGCTGTCTGCCGGTGCAGACGGCTGACTGGGGCAACGAGATCAGCTGCGACATGGCGACTTGGGCCGCGACGGCGCATGCGTCCACCGATTGCGATCCGCTGCCGCTCGACACGCAGGATCAGACCCAGACGAGCAAGGCGACGTTCGACCTCGTCAAGATCGGCTCGCTCACGGACACGATCGACTGCACGGCCGTGAAGAAGGCGCTGCCCGTGATCGATCGCGGCACGCGTGCGACGACCTGCCCGTTCTGAGCTGCTGACCTGCGGACAGGCGACCTCTCAGGACCCTCCAGGTAACGATGCGCAGCCGCATTTCCCTTCCCACGCTCGTGACGCTGCTGCTGCTCAGCGCGGTGCCTGTGCGTGTGCGCGCCAACGGCTACGAGCTGTTGCCCGGCGGCACGCAGTCGGTCGCGCGCGGCGGCGCGGTCTCGGCGCGGCCCGAGAACGCGATGCTGCTCTTGCAAGATCCGGCGGGGCTCTCGCTCTTGTCGGGCGGCCAGATGATGCTGAACGACGATGTGCCGTTCCACAGCATGTGCGTCGACTCGTACGGCTACTACGGCTGGGGCGTCTACCAAGCCGGGGGCTCTGAGCTCGACGGTGGCGATCCGCTCAAGGTCAAGCTCGACAAGAGCGGTAAGCCGGTGGTTGGCGCGACCTACGCGACCACGCCCTTGCCGCAGGTCTGCAACTCGGGTCGCGTGGTGGGCCTGCCCCAGCTGGCGTGGACCGGCAAGATCACCGACGACCTCGGCATCGCCGCGGGCTTCGTGGCGCCGAGCTTGGTTGCCGGCATGCAGTTCGGCGGCGCTGACGGAACGATTTCGACCGACGCTGGCCCGAGGCCCACGCCGACGCGCTACGAGCTGATCAGGCAACAGGTCAAGTTCGGGCTCGCGCCGAGCGTCGGGCTCGGCTACCGCTTCGCACCCTTTCTCCAGGTCGGCGTCGCCATGCAGGTGTACATGGCCCACGTGGTGACGCGCGCGGTCGAGAATGCCACTTCGGGCACACAGCCGAGCAGTGACTGGCTGCTCGACCTCGACGTTCACGACTACTTCATTCCGGCGTTCACGTTCTCCGCGCACAGCAAGCCGATTCCCGAGCTCGACCTGATGGCGACGTTTCACTACGGCGGAAGCTTCGACGGCAGCGGCAAGGTCACGATCGAGACCAACACGTTTCATCAGGGCGCGGCCTCGGGCGCGATTCCCTACCGCAATGCGCCGGTGCCGGTCGCGGAGGCGCAGGTCCCGCTGCCGTCGTCGTTGACGTTCGGCGCGCGCTACGCCGGCCACTTGCCCGAAGCAAAGCCCGCACCGGGCAAGCCCAAGGGCCTCCGCGATCCGATGGACCTCGAGCAGTGGGACGTGGAGCTCGACGCCACCTACGAGCTCGCCTCGCTCGGCAACAAGACCCGCGTGCGGGTGGATCAGGACGTCACGGTGATCACGCGCGAGGCAGGCGGCGGCGGCGGAATCGTCACGGCCAAGGCCTCGGACATCGCGCCCGTCACGGTCGACCGTCACCTCTTGAATGCGGTCGCTCTGCGGGCGGGTGGCAGCTACAGCGTGTTGCCCCGCGAGCTCGCAGTGAATGCCGGCGTGTTCTTCGAGACACGCGGTCAGGACCCCGCCTACGCGACCATCGATGAGTTCGCGTTCCAGCGCGTAGGCTTCGGGCTCGGCGCCATGGTACGGCTGGGCGTCTTCGACCTGCTCGCGGCTTACGGGCACATCTTCGAGGAGACGGTGCAGGTCGCACCTCCGCCGAATCAACCCGCCGAGCAGAGCAGCAAGACCGACCCGACGCGTGGCTTCGACCAGCGGGTCGGCGGCAGCTTCGATGGCCTCGGCAACCGCGTGGGCGGCTATGTGTTGCGCGATCCGAGCGCGCCTTCAGCTTCGCAAGCCGACGCGGTCGCGCGTGTGCAGGAGAACGCCGCGCTGCCCAACGCGGTGCGTTCGCCTCGCGTGATCAACGCGGGGAAGTACACGGCGTCGTTCAACGTCCTCTCGCTGGGCGCGGTGTACCACTTCTGACGCCCGCGGGCCGGCGGCCCGCGCATTGGCTATGCTTGGGGCGTGAGCTTGCAACGCGTTCTTCGGCTGCTGCTGCTCGTGCCGCTGTGCGCGGCTGGGCTCTATGCGGCACGGCGCTCGACGCAGCCCTCGAAAGTCGCTGCGGCGCCCACGCCTGCGCCACGCGCGCCCGCCTCGGTGGCAAAGGGAGCCACGACGCTGCCACCCGCAGCGCCTCCGGCCCAGGCGCTCGCGCCGCCCGCCGAGGTCGCGTTCGTGGCGATCGGCGGCGGCGCCACGCCCGACAGCACCGAGGTCTCGCTCGAGCAGGACCTCGCGCTCGCGGAGCAGGCGCTGCCTGGGCCGGGCGTGTCGTTGTTCGCGGGCGGGCAAGACAGCCAGAGCGTGCGCGTGCTCGACGATGCGCCCGTCGCCGACGAGCTGCTGGTGCGGCTCGGCGAGCTGTTTCAACCGCGCGTCGATCACCGCAGCCGCTATCGCGCGCCCTCGCTGCATGCGGCAGCCGCGAGCTTGCAAGCGGTCGAGGCGCAGCTCGTCGCAGCCTTCTCCCGCGGCAGCGCACCGCTGCTCGTGTACGTAGCCGCGCACGGACAGCAGGGCGAGCACGCACGCGACAACTCGGTCGTGCTGTGGGGAGGGCAGGGGCTCTCGGTCAGTCGGCTCGCGGAGCTGCACGAAGCCCATCCGCGGCCTCTGCGCGTGATCTCCGCGAGCTGCTACTCCGGCGGTTTCGCAGAGCTGGCGTTCGCGCACGCCGACGAGGCGGCCGGCCCCGCGCGCGCACCGCGCTGTGGCTTGTTCGCGGGCACGTGGGACCGCGAGACCAGTGGTTGCGATCCGGATCCGGATCGGCGCAAGCAAGAGGCGTACAGCTTGCACCTGCTGCAGGCGCTGCGCGGGCGTGATCGCGATGGGGCCGTGCTGCGGGGAGGCGAGCTCGATCTCGATGCGGACGGGCGCGTGAGCCTGCTCGAAGCGCATGCTCGCGCGACGATCGCGGCCGAATCGATCGACGTGCCGACCACGACCTCGGAGCGGTACCTGCGCGCCGTGCAGCACCGCAAGGCGGCGAGCGACCCTCGGTTGCTGCCCGAGATGGCGGCCGTGGTCGAGCGCCTCGGGGCGCGGCTCGGGCTGCGCGACGAGCGCGCAGCCCGCGAGCGCTTGCAGCAGGTGAGCGCACGCTTGCGCGAGCTCGAGGAGCGCGCCGACCGAGCGGACGACCAGGCGGACGCCAGTTTCGGCGAGCTCTCGGCGCGTCTGCTCGGGCGCTGGCCTGCGCTCGGCGATGCCTACCACCCGGATTTCGCCGCGACGCTCGCGCGCGACCGCCACGAGATCGAGCGCGCGCTCGACGACTGGCCCGAGGCCCAACGCCATGCGGGCGATCTGCGCGAGCAGGAAGAGCAGGAGGGCCGGGTCGAGCGGGTCGAGGTCGAGGAGGCGCTGCTCACTCGGCTGCTGCGGGCCTACGAGACGTTAGCCTACGCCGCGGCCCTGCGCGCTCGCGGCGGCCCAGAATGGGCCTATTACAAGCGCCTTCTCGCTTGCGAGCGAACGGTGCCGGGCTCGCCCTGAGCCGATCGGCCTCGGCGTGACGGCCGGGCCGCGGCGAGCTACAGCTTGATCATGCGCTGCAGCACGGCCGTGTGGCTCTGGCTCGCGATCGCGGCGTGCGGCAGCGGACAGGCCAAGCAGGTGCCCACAGCGCCGCCGCAGCCCCGCGCACATGCCTCCGCGCTACGGCCGCAGCCCAAGCCCGGCGAGCGCGTGCGACAACCCGAGCTCGACAGCTACTGCTCCGAGCCGCAGCGCGGCGCGGCCTTCTACTATCACGGTGGCCGCCCGGTGATTCCCCTGGCCCACAAAGACGGCTGCGCGCCCCTCTTCATCACCGAATGCGAGGCCACCGGCCACTGCTACCCCCCCCGAGACCAAGAGCCCGGAATGTGGTGCTGCACGCTAGCCGAGCACGCGTCCGTCCGACCCAAACGCTAAGCCAGCTTTGGCGCACGAGAGGCAGGTGCGGTCGCGCTCTCGGCTTCGTGACCAGGAACGGCGTACGACGCTCGCGGTACTCGCGCTGAGGGGTGAATGTCGGCTCCGCCGACAGAGGGGAGCGAAGCTAGAGCGAAGCGTGGGGTGGGTCCCGTTGGGCTTTGCCCAACGGGCGGGGAGTCGCGAGACTCCCCGGTTAAACAGCTAAAAAGCAGCCTCTACGCCGCCCGAGAGGTCGAAATTGAGCATCAGGTTGGGCAGCATGACGTCGACTTCGGGCGTGAAGATCAGGCCGAAGTTGCGGTGAAAGCGCACGCGCACGTTGACACCCGTGTTCAACCCGAGCGGGCCCGAGATCGCGTAGGGCGCTGGGCGCTTCGGATCCTTGGGGGGCGGTTTGGCCTGGATCTGACCGTAGGCCGCGCCGAAGTACAACGACACGGGCGTTCCGGTCGCCTTGTCGACCTTGTTGAGCAGGAACTCGCCGCGCAGGCCGATCATCAAGTGGGACATCGAGCCCTGCCCCGCGGCGAACTGAAAGCGGATGGGTAGGGACAGCGCGAACGATTTGCCCACCCAGTAGCCGGGATTGAGGCGCAACGCGAGATTCGGCACCACGCCGCCTTTGGCGACGCGCACGCAGTAGCTGCTCGGCTTGTACGAGTCGGTCGCCGGCGCACCGGGCGCGACGTGCGTCGAATAGAGCTTGCCGTCTTTGCCCTTCACGTCCGGAGGTCCGCTGGCCTTGCCGTCGCCAGAGCAAGTGCTCGTCAGCGGCGAGCGCCCGCGCACGTCCGGGCCGCCGTCCTTCGGATAGTCGTCATACGAGTCTGCGTCGGGCACCCACGCGCTGTCTTCGTCGAACAGGTAGCGCGTCACGGTCGTGCCCATGTCGTTTGCGTCGATCTTGCCGTCGCTGTTGGTGTCCGTGGTCGCGGGCAACGTCACGTTGGTCGGCGTGAAGACTTCTTGCAGGAAGTCCTTGGGCTTGGAGTCGGCCTTCATGCCCTTGCGTACGAACGCCAGCCCTTCGGTGAGCTGCAGGCCGATGAAGCCCCGGGCGAAGTCGGTGCGTCCTTTCGACGTTGCTTCGCCCGCGTGACACACCACACCCGGAGGGCATTCCTCCTCGCCTCCCGAAGAGGTCGGTCCGCCGCCGTAGCCCGCGTTGGCGGTGGCCATCGGGCTGGGAAAGATCTGCGGTGGCGGTGCCGTGCCCGCGGCGCTACCCGGACCGCAGGCCCCGCTCTGCGCGTCTTGCTGCGCCTGCAAGAAGACCTGCTGCACGTCGGGCGTGCTGAGCAGGGGATCGAGCTGCACGTCGCGCTGCATGCACACCGCGCTCACGAAGGCGGTCAGGCCCTGGTCGCGGTCGTTCATACCCGCGACGTAGACCACGCCCATGCTCATGAAGCTCTGAGCGACGACCGGGCCACCATACCCCGACTGCTGCGCCAGCCCGATCGCTTGGCTGAGCTTGTTGCGGGCGGTGTCGATATCGAGCGCCTGGTAGGCCTCGAGCGCCTCCGAGTTGAGCTGCGCGATCTGCGCGTCCACTTGGGCCGCCGCCGGGCTGGCAGAGGCGAGCGCTGCGACCAGCGCTAGCGAGGCTACTGACGATCTCCGCATGACTTCCGATCTTCCGATGAGCCTCACGTCAAATCACATTTGAGCCCGCCTGAAAACCACCCAATTGCACGCTTTGTGAAGATCGCGCTGTTTGGGCGCCCCAAGGAGCCACCGACACGGGCGGCGCGGAGGCTACCAAACAAAGCGCGCGATGCGAACCTCGTCTCGCGACCGTCCTGTGAGCTCCCACAGCGGCCGAGCCGATCAGCCGCGCCGGCCGAGCGCACCCCCACTCGGGCAACCTGACGCAAAGCTCGCACCCGGTGCGCGACTCAGTGCGCCTGCGAAGGGAGCAGGACTTTGCAGATCCCCATGGCGTTCGGCATGTTCACGGCCACGCAGGAGAGATTGTTCGCGCAGTTGAACTGGTCGTGGCACGGCTCGTAGCAGATGTTGTAGACGCACACCGACCCGCTCATGAACCCCTGGCACTGGAGATCCGTCTGGCACGCTCCGGTGCACAGACCGTTGGTGCAGGTGAGGCCCTTGGCGCAAGCCATGGTGGGCGTGCATTCCTCGGAGAACGCGCCGAGCGCGGCCTTGGAGCCGCTTCCGCACGCGGTGAGCACGAGCGCCGTGAGCATCCAAGCTGAGATTCGAGCCATCGGCCTTCCTGGGGTGGGCGACACGCGCGGAGCATAACGCCAAGCCGGGTGTTCCTACAAAGGTCCCAAACTAGCAACCCCCCATCGCGCTCGTCTGCAAAGCTGGCCGCATCGCGGTTCGAGCCCGTTGCTGGTCGATGATCAGCGCAACGGCTTCTCGTCGATGATCTTCGCGCTGATGATCGAATCGAGCTGCGGAAACTCGGCCGCGAGATAGCGGCTGCCCTCGCGCTGGATGCGAGCTTGCGAGGGGCCGTGACCGGCGGGCGCGCTTTCGCCGTAGCCCGCGTGGAGCTTGCGTGCAGTGTCGATCTCGCGGACGCGGCCGAAGGGTGCAAAGCCGAGCTTGTCGAGCGCGGCGTTGTCATCGAGGTCGATGAAGATCTGCGTGGTTCGCGTGCCCTTGCCAGCAGCTGCGAAGCTCACCATGCCGGCTATGTTGCTCTGAGTCGGCGGGTCGTCCGCGATGCGCCGCGAACGCCAGACCTCGTTCACCGCAGGATCGCCGTGCAAGCCGACTTGCGCGATGAAGCCTCCGATCACGCGGAAGAACGCGTTGCCATCGAAGTAGCCGAGGCGCGCGAGGCTGTAGAAGCGATCGGCGCCGCGCGGAGCCCAGCTCCTTCGAACGTCGATGGTGAGCGCGCCCTTGGTCGTCTCGAGCCGTGCCGTGAACCGCTCGGGCGCCTTCGTGTCGGTGAACGTTCGCTCGACCAGCCCGGCGCTGGTCTCGGCTTCTGCGGCGGGCTTCGACGCGGTCGAGCCCTCGAGCGCCTCACCGGGCTTGATCGCCGCGGGTGCGGCCGTCGGCTCCGGGGTGGGCGTTGCGCTGCCTTCGGGGGCACCCTTGGCCGGCCCATCAGGCGGCCCCTGGGGTGGCGCGGCCGCCCTGCAGGCGGCGAGCAGGCCACAGGCGACGAGAAGGTGTGCGGTTCTCGGGAGCGATCGGCGGGTCATTCTGCGTGGCAGAGCGGAACGGACAGTGGCGGTGGCCGAGGCCGCAAACCATAACTGTTTTTGAGGCGGCTCATGTGAGAGGGCAGCGTTGAATCCAGCTTGACCTCGGCCGTCCAAGCTGCAAATTTACAGTGATGAAGTTTGCTTCGCATCGTTGGCGTACCCTCTGCTCACTGGCCGCTCTGTTGGTGGCTGCGCTAGCGGCGTCTGCGGTGCAGGCCGGGGTCGACAGCAGCAACTTCACTCGGGACGAGTGGCGGCGGCTCGCCGCTGGCCAGCT
The DNA here is from genome assembly GCA_044450485.1 of Polyangiales bacterium. Classification (GTDB taxonomy): domain Bacteria; phylum Myxococcota_A; class Polyangia; order Polyangiales; family JAFGIB01; genus CAVZVA01. Next base: position 13,806 of record JBIOJD010000059.1, read on the forward strand.
CGTGCTGCGCCCCGCGGTCCAGAGAAAGGGCGACCTGCGTCTGATGGGAGGCTCGAGCTGGCAGGTGATCG
>JBIOJD010000060.1:0-13572 GCA_044450485.1 Polyangiales bacterium
GAGCCGGTTGCGGAGGACGAGCCCTGTCCGTCGGGGAACACCACGGCGATGCCTTCGCTGTCGGCGATCTTGGAGTACTCGGTCATGTCGTACAGCGCTTGCCCGGTCTGGGTCGCGCCGTGGAAGACGTAGACGAACGGCACGGGCGTCGTCGGATTCGCAGAGTCCGGCAAGTAGGCGATGAAGGTCCGCTGATCAGGGCCCACCATGAGCATGCGCGAAGTCTTGCCGCGCTTGCCGCTGCGCATGCCGCAGTTCCCTGTCCCGCCTTGGGTGACTCCGCCGTCTGCCGAAACCTGGCCGCCCGCAGGCGCACCGCCCGCGCCGACCGTTCCGCCGCTCGGGCCGGCTCCCCCCGCCACACCGCCTGCGGGTTGCGACCCGGCGACCCCGGGGGCTCCGCCGGATCCGACGAAGGCGCCCGGTCCATTCGTGCTTCCGCCGCCACCCGTGCCCGTGCCCTGGGAGACACCATTCGAGGGGCTCGGGGCGGACGTGCCGCCGGTGCCTTGGAGGATCCCGAAGCCTCCGGTGCCGGTCATCGCCGCATTGTTCGTGCTGGGAGGGCTCGACGCGCATGCGAGCAGCGCGCTCGCAGCGAAGCCGACCGTCATGAATGCCAGGCCACGTCGTCTCGTTCTCATGGCTTCCTCCGGCGACCGCGACTCCACCAGAGTCAGGCCAGGGGTGCGCCGCTTCACGTTCGTTCAGAGCATGAATCGTGAAGCGTGAGCTCCATGAGTAGTATCAAGTTACTTGCGTCTCTTGCAAGCCCAGGCGCGGCGCGCGAGCGCTGGCGCCATCAATCGGGTGAATGAAATCTCGGAGTGGACCGGGCCCGCTCCCTGCGCGGAGCGGGGTTTTTCGGGTGTTTCCGAGGGGCGGAGCCTCTTTGCGGGGCCTCGCGGCTTTGCCAAGATGGCGGCGGTGGCGCTTCTCGAGCAGGAGGTCGTGATTGGTTGAGGTCGCGGCCAGCACGGGTCCCCCGATCGGCAGCACCGTCGGCGGCAAATACCACGTGGAGCGGATGCTCGGCGCCGGGGGCATGGGCGCGGTATTCGCTGCGCGCAACACGCTCACGGACAAGCGCGTGGCGCTCAAGTGGATGCACCCCGAGGTCGCCGCGGATCCCCTGGCGCGGGAGCGATTTCTGCGCGAGGCGCGCGCCTCTGCGCGGGTCCGCCACCCGAACGTCGTCGATGTCTACGACGTGGTGAACGAAGACGGCGCGCTCTTCATGGTGATGGAGCTGCTGGAAGGCGAGCCCCTCGGGGATCTGATGCAGCGCGAAGGCACGCCGCTGCCGGAGATGATCTCGCACTTGCTCGGCGCCATGCGTGGGGTGGCCGCTGCACACCGGAAGCACGTGATTCACCGGGACATCAAGCCCGACAACATCTTTCTCGCGCGCGAAGGCGACGACGAGCGCCCCGTGCCGAAGGTGGTCGACTTCGGAATCTCCAAGCTCACCGGTGCGGGCGACCTGTCCCTCACCAACACCGGCGCCGCGCTCGGATCGCCCCTGTACATGTCGGTCGAGCAGCTGAGCGGTGTCAAGGACATCGACGCTCGCGCCGACGTCTACGCCTTCGGCGTGATCCTCTACGAGGCGGTCACGGGCCGACCGCCCTTCGAGGCGGACACCTATGCAGTCTTGGTCGCGAAGATCATGACCGAGCAGGCGGTCGACCCGAAGCAGCTCAGGCCCGAGGTCCCGACGAGCCTCGCGCACTTGATCGGCCGTGCCATGGCCAAGGACAGAAGCCAACGCATCCCGGATCTCGACACCCTCATCCGCGAGCTCGAGCCGTTCGCGACCGAAGCCGGCTTTCGCAACCAGATGACGCTCGGGGGCCGCAAGATTCCCGCGGTGTGGACCCCGAGCAACCGCCCTCGGCCTGCGGGTGACGGTGCGGGGGCTTTGCCCAGCGATACGTTCGAGCCCGTTGTCAGTACGCGGCGCGAGCAGTCGACCGAGCGTGCCCCGCGCCCGACCGCGCCGATTCGCATGCTGCTCGCGGTCGCTCTGCTCGGGGTGGCGTTGCTCGGCTGGCTCTTCTGGCGCAGCTCGAGACCAGCTGCCTCGGCCGGCGTGCGTGCGATGAAGCCCGCAGCGGCAGCACCGAGCGCACCCGTCCCAGGCGGCGCGCGCGAAGCGTCCACCGCGCCCGAAGCCGTGCCCGCAGCTCCAGCCCCGCTGCCCGCGCCATGGGCCGCTCCACCTCAAGCACCCGAGCCGCAGGCGCCGGCGCAAGTGCCACGGGTGCCGCGCACCGACGCCGTCGGCGTGCGGCGCTCGAACCGTGGCGCCGCCACCCGTCACGCATCGCAGTCGGGCGAAGCCCACGCGCCTGAGCCCGCCGTGGGGCCGCAGCCTCAGCCGACTGCGCCGGTCCCACCCGCGCCGGCGCAAGCTTCGCCAGGCGCCCAGGACTCGTCGTTTCGTGCCGGCAAACCATCGCGCAAAGACTTTTGAGCTCTTCTTCGAGCCCCCGCGCGCGTGTAGTATCCCGACCTGCGCAGGCGCCGCGTCGTGAGTAGAAGTGCTTTGCACATCAGAGGGTGGGTCGGTTCTCTTGGCACGTGGGCCGCGCTGAGCGTTTCGATCGCAGTCATCGTCACCGCACCGGTGAAGGCGTCGGCGCAGGCGCGCGAGGCTGGCGCACACCAGCCTTCCGCGGCCGCTCGAGCGGAGCCCGCCGAGTACAGTCGCTTGATCGACGCCGGCCTCTCGGAGTACGACGCCCACGATTTCCTCGAGGCGCGCGCGCTGTTCTCGAAGGCGCATGCGCTCTATCCCAACGCGCGCACGCTGCGAGTGCTCGGCATGGTCGAGTTCGAGCTTCGCAACTACCCGCAGAGCATCGAGTACTTGCAGCAGGCTCTCGGCTCGCACGTCAAACCGCTCGGTGAAGAGCTGCGGGCACAGGTCCAGACGCTGCTCGGCCGCGCCGAGGCATTCGTTGCGCGCCTTCACGTAGAGGTGCAGCCGCAGAGCGCGAAGCCGCAGATCTTGCTCGACGGCGTGCTGCAGCAAGTGGCTCCCTCTGCCAGCATGGTGGTGCAAGTCGGTGAGCACGTGCTCGAGGCGCGCGCCGAGCATTATCGCACTGAAAAGCGCGACCTGAACGTGAAGGGCGGCGAAGAGCAGTCGATGCGGATCACGCTGAACCGCGAGCTGCTGCAGGCCGAGTCCGCGACCAAGCCCCTGCCGCTGTATGCGAGCCCGTGGCTTTGGGCTGGAGCGGGCGTGGTGGCCGTGGGCGCAACCATCGCTCTCGCGCTGCTCCTGCAGCCCGCCACCAAGACCGAGGTCGGCGCTCCTCTGACCACTCCGCAGACGCCGGGTGGCGTCAAGCTCCTGGCGCACGGAAGGTTGTGATGCTCACCGCGTGCGCGCGTGCGCCGAGGCGCTCGACGCGAGCCTAGATCACTTCGGATCGCGCGGCGGTCCCAGCGGAGGCTCGCCCGCGAGCACACGCGCGAGACCGACCGCGGAGCGACCGACCGATGCGACCGCCTCGGCCGCGGCCAACGGCGGCGCCAGCGGCAACGAGATCACGAGCTCGATGCGCTCGTCCTTGACGCGGGCTTCGATCGAGGCGTTCGGGTGGCGGTCGAGCAACGCGGCCTCGCTGCGCAGCCACAGCGCGACGGCGATGTCGGGCAGCTGCGACAGAGCCACGCCGCGCTGCGCTGCGCCCCGCATCGCCAACGCGCGCGCTCGCTCTATGGGGATGCCGAGCACGTCTTGAGCGAGTGCGTCGAAGCCCATCACGTTGCGGCCCCGCCACAGCCCGACCAGCACGGCCTCGCACAAACCCCGCTCGAGCTCGGGCTCCGAAACGCCGGGCCGGCGCAGCCGCTCGACGCGCGCGTCGAACACTCGCCGGGCTTCGTGGTTTGCGACGCCTGCGATGAGACCGGCCACGCGGCTGTCGGCGATCCTGCCTTTGGGCCGCCTCCGCGGGCGCAGAGAATCGCGGCGCCCGGAAGCTAAGTCTTCGAGATCAGGAGGTAATTTGCGCAGCCCCGAGGGGCCGTCGGCGCGCCTGCGCACGCTCTGTGGGCCTCCCGCGTCGCGGTCTGCTCCGGGTCGGCGGCGTCGTAGCGGCACCCTTGGGCTCCTGTCGGCTTTTTGGTTGCAGTCCGGGTGGTGATCCGTACACTTCCACCCCCTGCCCGGGACCGGGTGGGACGAAGGGACTGTTGCACATGTACGCGGTCATCAAGACGGGTGGCAAGCAGTATCGCGTGTGAGCGAGGGCAGCCGCCTGCGCGTCGAGAAGCTACCCGGCGCTGCCGGCGACAAGATCGACTTCTCCGAAGTGTTGATGCTCGGCGGCGAGAAGCTCGTGGTCGGCAAGCCGATCGTCGCGGGCGCCAAGGTAAACGCCGAGATCGTGACCCAAGGTCGCGACAAGAAGGTGATCGTGTTCAAGATCAGACGGCGCAAGCGCTACCGCCGCAAGAACGGTCACCGCCAGCCCTTCACCGAGCTGAAGATCACCGGCATCAGCGCCTGAGCGTCGAGGAAGAAGCATGGCTCACAAAAAAGGTCAGGGCGCCACACGCAACGGGCGCGACAGCAAGGCGCAGTACCGCGGCGTCAAAGTGTTCGGCGGCCAGCAGGTGACTGCGGGCAGCATCCTCGTGCGCCAGGTCGGCTCGAGCTTTCACGCGGGCAAGAACGTGGGCGTCGGCCGCGACTACTCGCTCTGGGCGCAGATCGACGGCACCGTGCGCTTCGAGCGCGTCGGCAAGGACCGACAGCGCATCAGCGTGTACGGCGAGTGATCGTCGCCTGACTCGCGGGCCACGGACCCGACTTGGGTGGCTGGTTGTGGCTATGCCATTTAAATGGCATACTCGAACCCATGAGGGCCACCATCGACGTTGCCGGTCGCATCGTGGTTCCCAAGGAACTGCGTCGGGCTCTGGGGCTCCGACCGGGACAGCTACTCGAGATCCGCGCGAGCGACGGCCGCTTGGAAATCGAAGCCGCGCCAACGCCCATGCAATTGAAGAAACGCGGCAAGCACATGGTCGCGGTCCCCGAGGAAAAACTGCCCGTCCTGACCGTCGATCAGGTGCGAGAAACGCTCGAGCGGACTCGGCGGTGAGGACGGTCGACACGAGCGTCGCGGTGGCTGCGTTCGCGTCCTGGCACGAGAAGCACGAGGCTGCGCGGGAGGCTCTGCACGGCGACCTGCGTCTAATCGACCACTGTGCAATCGAGACCTATTCGGTCTTGACGAGACTGCCGGCTCCACACCGAGCACCAGCCTTGCTCGTGCGAGAGTTTCTTCGCGACGGTTTCCCGCGGCCGTACCTGCGGCTCTCCGCGGCCGCTCATCGCGCGTTCGTTCTGCACCTACCTGAGCACGAGATTGCGGGCGGGTCGGTCTACGATGCACTCGTCGCTGCGACGGCTGTGCACGCCGGGGCCGAGTTGCTCAGCTGTGACCGCCGGGCGACACCGATCTACGAGCGCTACGGCGTGCGCGTGCGCCTTCTCTGAAGCGCTCTGAAGTGTGCCCGGGGGTCGGGGGTGCCGATCTTTCGCGCTTGCCGGCCAAGCCGGCGGCATTGAGCCAATTGACCATGTTTTGACAACTAGTCGTTTATTGGTCAATGTACGCCATGGCTCGACTGGCTCTCGACCCTGCGAGGATGCGGCGCGCGCTCGCATTGCTCGATGCGAGACTCGAACAAAACGCGCGGCTCATCATCGGCGGCGGCGCCGCCATGACCCTCGCGTACGACCACCCGCTCGCCACTCAGGATGTGGACGCCTTTGCGGCGCGCGGCGGCCTGCGCATCGGCGAGCTCGACGCGCTCGCGCGTCAGGTTGCGGACGAGCTCGACGTCGCGCCTGACTGGCTCAACGCGCACTTCGAGACGTTCGCGGGTGTGTTGCCCGCCGACTACGCCACGCGCCTGCGCAACGTCTACAGCGGAAAACACTTGCAGGTTGACGCGCTCGGCCCCGAAGACTTGCTCGTCATGAAGTGCTTCGCCGGGCGCGACAAAGACCGCCCGCACGCGCGCAAGTTGATCAAGCTTTCGACCGACCTCGGCATCGTCGACCGTCAACTCGCACTGCTTACGAGCAAGCGATACCTCGGTGCACAAAAGGCTGCCGACTACTTCGATGATTTGCGCGACGAGGCCGGGCTGTGAGCCTGCTGGCTCACCCGCCCGACGAAGCCGAGCTCGAACGTCTCTACTACGAGCTCGCGCGCGCCGGAGCTCCGTCCGTCGGCCGCAAACGCGATTGGCCGTATCACCCGGCGTCGAACGAAGAGTTGATTTGCCTTGCTGCCGAAATGCTGCGCTACGACGCCCGCTTGCTCTCGATTCTGCTGCAGCACGTGTCGGCCGTTTGGAACACGCTCAATCCTCTCGTCTTGCGCGCGGTGATGCAGCGCATGCGCTGGCCACAAGCGTTGCTCGTCGTGCTCTCGTTCGCGCGCGCCGCGTCGAATGACGCGGAATTTCGCTACTGGATCGACTACCTCAGCGCCGGTTTCAAAGGTGTCGAGTCACCCGAGCGTTTCTTTCTGGACGCGGAGCGCCCGGGTAGCCGCATCGCCCAGCGCGGGCTCGGCCGTAACCTGAAGGCATACGCACGCTGGGGCTTCATCGGCAGCGAGAAGCCGATCGTCGACGCCGCCACGAAGCGTACCGTCGGGCGCTACGATGCAGACACACGCCGTCGAATCCTTTCCGATCTCGCTGTAGGCGGTGCGGCGTTCACGCTCGGCGAGTACTTGGTGGCGGTCGATCACGCGATCAGCCGGCAGCAAGCGTTGCTCGATTTGCAGGCCCTTCCCAACCTGGCCTCACGCGGTCGCGGCCGCGGTGCCAAATGGCGCTTGCGCAAGACCGCCAAACGTTGATTGTCGATTCTCAGGGCACGCCATAGATCTCGAGCTCGACGCCGTGCTGCGTGCGGATGCCGACCGAGATCGCGAGCACGCGGTTGAGCGCATCGAGCCGCGGCGCTGCGGTGAAAAAGCGGATGGCGGTGCGAAAGTAGTAAGCGTCGGCGGGCACGGGCTCGCCGCGCGCGATGCGCTCGAGCACGCCGGGCGGGGCGTGGCGCATGCCCTCGGAGATCACTTCGATGCGCTCGCCGCGGTCGCTCTCGAGCAGGTAGTGCGCGCGGATCTCGACCACGCCGTCGCTGCGCACGCGCTGCCAGTCGGTTCCGCCAGGCAGCAGCTTCCCTCGCAGATCGAGCGCGCCGCGGCCCTCGAACTCGCCGGCCGCGAACGGCACGACGCGCACCTCGCCGCCGGGCACGGCCCCGGCCGAGAGCGGCTCCAGCGCTTCGACCTTCACGTGAAGCAGCGGTTCGAGCGTGAGAGCGCCGCTCATGGGGTGGGCTCTGCCAGTGATGGCCGGTCGTTGAGCGCCGCAATCGCGAAGCCCGCGATCTGTTTGTACTTGTCCGCGATCGCCTGCAGCTCCTGTGCGCTCACGACGTCGTGCAAGCGCGCGAAACCGTCGGGCGCGCGGTCCTCGACGAGCTGCATGCCCGCCTCGGGGCCCTGCTCGCGATTGGCGTACACGATCGCCGAGGTCGCCTCGCGCCGGATCGCTTCGTAGCGCTCTAGGCCGCGCTCCAGATCCTGCGCGTAGTAGCGCAAGCAGCCGGTGAGCGTGCGCGCGTCGAGGATCGCCTGCGACGCGCCGTTCGATCCGATTGGATACATCGGATGCGCCGCGTCGCCGAGGAGCGTGATCGGGCCGAAGCTCCAGCGCGGCAGCGGGTCGCGATCGACCATCGGGTACACGAACGTCTCGGGTGCGGCGCGGATCAGCGCCGGCACGTCGAGCCAGTCGAAGTGCCAGCTCTCGAAGCGCGGCAGGAAGTCCTCGAGCTTGCCGCGCTTGTTCCAGTCCTCACGCTCGTCGAGCACGGTGGTGTCGAAACGCAGCTCGGCCACGAAGTTGATGCGCTGAAGCCCGGGCTGGCTCGCGCGATGGCTGATCGGATAGCAGACGAACTTCTGGCGCGCGTAGCCGGCCATGATCATGGTGTGCGCGTCTAGAAACGGCGTCGCGTCGGCCACGCCGCGCCACATCACCGCGCCGTTCCAACGCGGCAAGCCTTCCTGCGGGTACAACGCGCGCCTCACCGCCGAGTGGATGCCGTCAGCCCCGATCAACAGCCGACCGGAGGCCTGCTCCGGCGACGCGCTGCCCGCGGGGCTCGCGAAGCGGGCCTGCACGCCGCCCGGGACCGCCGCGTAGTCGATGAGCTGATGGCCCAAGTGAATCCGCTCGGCCCCAATGCGGTTGCGCGCGGCTTCGAGCAACGCGAGCTGCAGAACGCCGCGGTGAATCGAAATTTGCGGCCAGCGATAACCCGCGCGCAGCCCCCGCGGCTCGTCCCAGATCGGCTCACCGCGCTTGGTGTAATAGGCGATCTTCCGGCACTGCACGCCCTCGGCGTCGAGCGCCGGGAGCAGCCCGAGCTCCTGCAGCTCGCGCGCCGCGTGCGGCAGCAGGTTCAGCCCGACGCCGAGCGGGCGCAGCTCGGGCACGGCCTCGAACACGCGCACCGCAAAGCCCGCGTCGTGCAGGCTGAGCGCGGCGGTGAGCCCGCCGATGCCGCCTCCGATGATCAGGATTTCGCCGTCCACGCCCGCCGCCTCGCCCCTGCTGCATCAACGAATCTTGTCGAGCAGCTCAATCAGCTGCTTGCGCTCGGCGCTCGACAGCTTGCCGAGGATCTTGCGCTCGTGCTGAACCACGTACTCGACCATCTTGTCGAGGGCAACACGGCCTTCTCGGGTCAGACGCAGGCCGTTCTGCCGGCGGTCTCGCTCCGAGCGCGTGCGCTCGACGAGCCCGCGGTCGGCGAGGCGGTGCAAGCGCACCACCAGCGTCGACTTCTCGGCGCGGATGAACTCGGCCAAGCGCTGCTGCGTCGTGTCCGGATTGCGATCGATGAACACCAAGATCGCGAACTGCCCAGGCGTGAGCCCAGGCACCGGAGCGGCTCGGATGAAGTCGTCGTACACGACGAGCTGCGCCATCCGAATGTGAAAGCCCACGAGCGAGCCGAGAATCCCGGAGTCGAGCCTGGGTTTGGTAGCCGTGCCGGACCGAGGCGCGGCGCTTGCTGACTTACTCGTTCTCGGCGTGCTGCGAGTGGTCATGAGCCGGGCGCAGCGTAGTGATTCGTGACCGCGGCCGCAATGATCTCGTTTCCGCCGGTCCACGCCTGCCCACCGAATATGGTTGGTCCTACCAACTATCTGTGCTAGGAGCAGCGAGGTGGCCAGTGGGCCTCGTCGATCGATCGACGAGCCGCGGCGCGGCGGAGGTATGGAAGTCATGCAGAGATCCTTCGCGAAGCGCATCGCCTCGACCGTCGCGGCAGCGGCGTTGTGCGCCGCGTTCGGTTGCGCCACGAAGTTCAGTCCGGCGACCGGGACTGGAGGCTCGACGGCGCCGGGCGCAGGCCCTGCTGCGGTCGGCGGCACAGGCACCGGCGGCACCGCGCCGAGCTCCGCGACCAGTGTCGGCCCGAGCGGCACCGCAGGCGCGGCTCCCACCGCGAGCGGTACGATGATGGGTGGTGCCGGCGGTACGGGCGCTCCGGCCGGCGCCAGCGGCATGGGCGGCATGGGCGGCACAACCACGGTCGCAAGCGACGCCGGTGTGCCCGTCGACGGCGGTAGCCAGGTTGCCGCCCCGCAGCAGTGTCCCGCAACCGTCCTGCCACCGGGCGACACCATGGGCTCGGTGCAAGTCGGCGGCCAAGCGCGCAACTACATCTTGCACGTGCCTGCGAGCTACACCGGCAAGACGCCCGTGCCGCTCGTGACCGACTGGCATCCGATCTTGTTCAACGACTCCTTCGAGCAGGGCAACTCCGGCTACCAAGCCAAGTCCGACAAGGAAGGCTTCATCGTGGTCTTCCCAGACGGCATCGACAACGCGTGGAACGTCGCCGATTGCTGCACCACGTCGCGCACGGTGGACGACGTCGGGTTCGCCAGGGCATTGATCGACAAGCTGAAGCAACAAGCGTGCATCGATCCCAAGCGCATCTATGCAGTCGGTTACTCGATGGGCGGCGGCATGTCTTACAAGCTCGCCTGCGACGCCACGGACATCATCGCGGCGATCGCTCCTGCGGCCTTCCAGTTGATGACGGAGGCCGAGTGGCCTTGCCATCCGTCGCGGCCGATCACCGTGATCTCGTTCAACGGCACCGCCGACTTCGTGATCCCGTACACGGGAGGCGACGTCAATCCTCCCAATGGCCTGGCGGTGACCAATCACTTCCTCGGTGCGGTGGGCACGTTCACGAAGTGGGCTCAGCTCGACGGCTGCACCGACATGCCGGCGGACAAAGGCGGCGGCTGCCAGACCTACAGCCAGTGCAAAGACGGCGTCGAAGTCACGCTCTGCACGAAGCAAGGCGGGGGCCACGAGACCGGTGACCCGAACGTCGCTTGGGACACGCTCAAGCGCTTCACCTTGCCGTAGCGATTCCCTTCGGAGCCAAGTCATGCATGACGCGCCGCGGAGATCTCGCGAGTCGAGCTGCGCAAGCCCGAGCCCCCGACCACGAGCACTGAGCCTGACGTTGCTGCTGTGCGCCGTGCTCGGCTCGGTCCTGTGGCCCCGCGCTGCACACGCCGCAAACCAAGAGCCGGCGGGCATCAACCTCGGGTTCACCAGCTTCTTCGACGGCTTCGGCCGGAACGAGGAAGGGTTCACCTATCTCGCGTACGCGCAATTGGCGATGGCACGCAGTATCCACGGCGACGACGGCAACCCGGACCGGCGTTTCACCGATCCGAGGATCAACGCCTTCGTGTTCATCAACCAACTCGTCTACGTGCTGCCCGAGAAGCTGTTCAACGACACGGCGCACGTGGGCATCGACTTCATCGTCCCCGTGGTCGGGTTCGACACCCACTTCAAACCACTGATATTGCTGAAGGACAACGGCGTCGGTCTCGGGGACATCACGTTCGGACCGCTGTTGCAATTCCGGCCGATCATGTCCGGCGGCCGTCCGGTGTTCTCGCAGAGGTTCGAGGTCGACGTGATCGCGGCCACCGGCAAGTACGATCCCGATAGAGACATCAACCAAGGCTCGAACTTCACTTCGCTCAACCCCTACTGGGCCGCGACCGTCCTACCGCTGCCCCACCTCGAGGCGAGCGCGCGCGTCCACTACCTCTACAATTTCAAGAACGACCGCCCGGCGCTCGGCTACCTGTACTGGCTGCAGATTCCGCCTGCGGTCAAGCGCTCCCAGGCGGGCCAGGCGGGGTGGGTGAACTTTGCCGCGTCCTACGAGCTGCTGCACGGCCTGCACGCCGGCGTCAACGGCTACTATTTTCTGCAGTTCAACCTCGACCTTTACGAAATGCGCGACGGCTCGTCGAATCCTGGAATCGCGTTCAACGACATGGGCAAGGCGTCGGTGCTGGGCATCGGTCCCGGTGTGCTCTGGGAGGCCGGCGACCACGACAAGTTGTTCGCCAACGTCTACTTCCAGACCGCCGTGCACAACCGGCCCCACTCGAACGTCGTGAACCTGCACTGGATCCACGGGTTTTGAGCCGAGGCCCGCATGATTCGGCCCGTCCGTTCTGATACGGTGGCGCCGATGAAGGGGCCGAGAGCGATCATGTTCGCCCTGCTCGTGTCCGCGTGCTCGAGCGCGGGCAACGCGAAACCCGATGCGGGCGCACACAGCGCGAAGTCCGACGCAGGTGCGCACAGCCTGAAAGCGGATGCGGGCGACGCAGCACAGTCCGCGGCCAGCAAGCGACCAGCGGGACCGGCAGCGGACGTGTCCGAGGAGATCACCGGCGCGAACGCCCCGTTCATAGGCGCTGGCTCCGGGCTCGCAGTCCCGGACGGCTACGTCGAGCACGAGTACGTCGCATCCGGAACGGCGACCGCGTACGCCGCGAAAGGTGCTCTTTCCATGGACGGTCGGTGGACGTTCGAGCCGGACACGACTGCTGCGTACCGCACGCGCGTTCTCGTCAGACGTCCCGCGAGCATGGCCGACGCGAGCGGCACCGTCATCGTCGAGTGGCTCAACGTCAGTGGTGGGATCGACGCGAATCCCGAGTACGCCAGCTTCGAAGAAGAGATCGTGCGCCAGGGCCACGTCTGGGTCGGCGTCTCCGCTCAGCTCATCGGCGTGGCCGGTGGGCCCGTGCTCGTGAAAGCCCCCGGCGCGGACAACATCGTGGGTAAGGGTCTCATGACCATCGACCCCGAACGCTATGGCTCGCTCGATCATCCCGGCGACGGGTACTCGTTCGACATCTTCACGCAGGTCGCGCGCGCGCTGTGGAAAGGCGGGCTTGCGCTGGGCGGAGCGCAGCCAAAGCTCATGCTCGCCGCGGGCGAGTCGCAGTCCGCGATCGCGCTCACGACCTACTATGACGGCGTGCAGCCTCTCACCCTCGTGTTCGACGGCTTCCTCGTGCACAGCCGCGCGTCCGGGAGCCTCCCGCTCGTCGACCCCGGCAAGTACGCGGACCTCGCAGGGTCGATCACCAGTTCCGCCTCGGCGCTTCTCCGCGACGACCTCGACGCGCCCGTGGTCGAGCTGCAGGCCGAGAGCGACGTCACCGGGATTCTGAATTCAGTCGTCGTCCGGCAGCCCGACGGCGACCGCTTCCGGCTCTGGGAGGTTGCGGGCACATCACACGCGGACGCCCATCTGCTCGGATCGACCGCGGACATGATCGATTGCGGCGCGCCCATCAACGACGGACCGATGCACCTCGTCGCAAAGGCAGCGCTCCACGGCCTCGAGACATGGGTGCGCGCCGGCGACCCGCCTCTCATCGCACCACGGCTACAGGTGACGGACGCGGCCACACCGGCGATCGTTCGCAACGACGACGGGATCGCGCTCGGGGGCATCCGCACCCCGCCCGTCGACGTGCCCGTCGAGGCGCTCTCCGGTGCACCGGGCTCCAACCCCGATTTGCTCTGCATCTTGCTCGGCTCGGCCAAGCCGCTGGCGGCCGATCGGTTGGCCCAGCTCTACCCGTCGCGCGCCGCCTACCAGAAGCAGTACGACGACGCCACCGACCAGACGATCCAGTCTGGATTCGTCCTGGCGCCCGACCGCGACGCCCTGCTCGCCTTCGCCCAACCGTCCCGCATCAACCCGTGATCGATGAGCGCGCGGGCGCTCACTCGTGCGCCATGCGGTGGCGTGGCCCGCGGACGAAGTGGCTGGGCGAGTAGCACGAGAGGTTGCTCACGCGGTCGGTGTACACGCACGCGTAGCGCTCGACTTGCTCGCCGAAGCTCGATAGCTCGGATTCGGCCTTGAAGGGTGAGCCCCAGAACGGGTGATAGGCACCCTCGAGCCGCTGCTCGAGCTCGACGTACTCGTCTTCTACGCCTTTGATCTGCCCGCGCACGCGCTCGACCGCCCGCCGCAGCCGCAGCTTGGCCGCATCGAGCTCGGCCCGCGCTGCACCGTCACCAGGCTCCTCTTCGAGCCGCCGCCCGAGCGCTTTGAGCAGCGTCTGGCGGTCGCGCAGGCCGTCGAGCAAC
>JBIOJD010000061.1:0-13456 GCA_044450485.1 Polyangiales bacterium
CTGGCTCGGCGAGGCGCCCTCGCGCACGGCCGAGCTTTCGCACGAGGTCTCGGAGCTGCGCGTGGGATTGGACGAGCGGCTCGCCACCGGCGGCCCAGCGGCAGCTACGCACTGGCTTCGAGAAGAGACCGGTCTGGACGCGCAGACCGCGAGCGAGCTGGTGCGCTATCTCGACGCCGGCCGTACTTCGCTCGGGCTCTTGCCGAGCGCGCGCGATCTCGTGTTCGAGCGCTTCTTCGACGAGACCGCCGGCATGCAGCTCGTGCTGCACGCTCCGCTCGGTGGACGCATCAATCGCGCGCTCGGGCTCTTGCTTCGCAAGCGCTTCTGCACCTCGTTCGATTTCGAGCTGCAGGCGGCAGCGAGCGACGACGCTGTGGTGCTGTCGCTCGGCCCTCAGCACAGCTTCCCGCAGGAGGACCTCGCCGCGTTCTTGGCGCCTGCGCGCGTGCGCGAGGCGCTGACCCAGGCGTTGCTCGTCACGCCGATGTTCGCCCTGCGCTGGCGCGCCAACCTGAACCGCGCGCTCGTCGTGCTGCGCTGGAAAAACGGCAAGCGCAATCCGCCGCAGCTCCAGCGCATGGAAGCCGACGATGTGATGGTCGCGCTGTTCCCGTCGCTCGCGGCGTGTCAGGACAACGCGACCGGACCGCGCGAGATCTCCGACCACGCTCTGGTGCGCCAAACGCTCGACGATTGCTTGTTCGAGGCGATGGATCTGGCCGCGCTCGAGCGCTTGCTGCACGAGATCGCGACCGGAGAACGCCGCCTGCACGTGCGCGATACGACCGAGCCGTCACCTCTCTGCCACGAGATCCTGAACAGCCGGCCCTACACCTTTCTCGATGGCGCGCCGCTCGAGGAGCGACGCACACGCGCGGTGCAAATGCGTCGCAGCTTGCCCGAACGAGCACGTGAGCTCGCGGCCCTCGATCCGGATGCAATCGCGCGCGTGCGAGCGGAGGCTGCGCCCGACCCGCGCGACGCCGATGAGCTGCTCGACTGCTTGCTCTCCCTCGGCGTGTGCCGGCCCAACCCGATCTGGTGCGACCGCTTCGCCGAGCTCGTGGCGCAAGGTCGCGCGCAGGCTCTGCGTGTCGATGATGCGCTGCTGTGGTGTGGGCTCGAGCGACGCGCGGAGCTCGAACGGGTCTTCCCGGCCGGTCGCTTCGAGCCGGACTTGCCGCTACCCGACTCGCTGCGCGCGTCGGTGCCCGGGGAGGCGCATGCGATCGCGCTGCAGATCGTGCGGGGGCACCTCGACGTGCGGGGGCCGAGCACGGTGGCCGAGCTCGCGGGCGAGACCATGCTCTCGATCGACGCGGTGCAAGCCGCCCTCGCTGCGCTCGAGCGTGAGGGCTTCGCGCTGCGCGGGCGCTTCGATGCAGAGGTCGAGCAGGAGCAATTCTGTGCGCGCCGCCTGCTCGCCCGCATCCACGCGTACACGATCGAGCGGTTGCGGCGCGAGATCGAGCCGGTCACCGCGCAAGATCTCATGCGGTTTCTGCTGCGCTGGCAGCACGTCGAAGCAGGCAGCCGGCGTGAGGGTCGGCGCGGCGTGCTCGCCGTGGTCGAGCAGCTCCAAGGCTTCGAGCTCGCGGCGGCCACCTGGGAGACGCACGTGTTGCCGGCACGGGTCGAGGGTTATCAGCGCGAATGGCTCGATGCCTCGTGCCTGTCAGGCGAGCTCACGTGGGGAAGGCTCAGCCTGCGGCAGCCGCGCGCCGACGAGGAGCGCGCGGCTGCGCTCTCGCGCGTCACGCCCATCACGCTCGCGTCCCGCGCCGACTGGCCATGGCTGCTTCGCGCCGCGCGCGGGGCAGGCACTCCGGCCGAGCCGAGCGCGGGCGAGACTGCGACCGTGCTGGCTTGCCTGCGTCGCGACGGCGCGCTGTTCGCGTCAGAGCTGTGCGCACGCGCGGGCTTGTCCCGATCGCAAGTTGCCGACGCGCTCTGGGATGGCGTCGCGCGCGGCTTGATCGCCGCCGACGGCTTCGGCGCGTTGCGCAACCTGCTCGGCCCGGCGGGCGCTAGCGGTTACGGTCGGGCGCTGCTCGGCCGAAGCGCTTTGCGTCGCGGCGCAGCGGGCTCTCCGAGCGCCGAAGGCCGCTGGGCGCTGCTGCCAGCAGCCGACGCGCCGCCGGAGCAAGACGCCCTAGCAGAGGCCGTGGCGGAGCAGCTGCTCTCGCGCTGGGGCGTGGTGTTCCGCGATCTGTACCTGCGCGAGAGCCTCGCGCTCGGCTGGCGCGAGATCGCGCGCGCGTTGCGCAGGCTCGAGGCCCGCGGCTCGATCCGCGGTGGCCGCTTCGTCCACGGCTTCGTGGGCGAGCAATATGCTTTACCCGAGGCCGTGGAGCTGTTGCGCAGTGTGCGCCGCAAGCCGCATGGCGGCGTCCTCGTCCGCCTCTCCGCCTGCGATCCGCTCAATCTCGTGGGCACCATCCTGCCCGGCCCACGCGTCCAAGCCCTGCGCAGCAATTTCGTGACCTACCGCGATGGCGCGTTCGAAGAGGTCGCCGGCGACGCGGAGCTCAGCTCGGCCGAGCCTGCGCTCCGACGCACTTCCCGCCAGCGCTAGATCCCAATCGCCCGGGCACCGAGTAGCGCGCGCGACCTCTTGCGCCCGCCCCGCCTGCCCTCGTCAGCTGGCTTCCGCGTCAGCTTCTACTTCTTCGTCTTCGTCGGCCCCGGCCGCCGCCGCGTCGTCGTTCGCCGGCGCCGCTGCGGCGGTGGCACCGATCACTGCGGCGAATGCGAGCTGCTCTGGAACGCTGCGATTCGCCGCCTTGTGCGGGCCTATCAGCGTCCAACCCAGCGTGCGCAGCGGCCAGAACGGCAGTGCGGTCACGGTCGCGTGCGTGCGCGCCAGCAGATCGATCACCACGCGGTCCACGCGGATCGGGTGCGGTGCGAGCTGCGCGTGACCGTTCGCGAGCAGGAAATCGTGGGCCGCGACGTGCTGTCGGAACAGCTCCGTCAGCGGCTTGTCGGGAAAGCGCTGCAGGAAGACCTTCGGTGGCGTGGGCGGCACCAGCGCGTTCATGCTGGTCGTGCTCAGGATCTGCTCCCGGTTGAATGCGCTGAGCAGCTCGTAGTGGGTCGCACCCTTGACTTGCTCGACCAGCAAGAAGACCGGCTGCTCGGCATGACGCCATGCCGCGATGAAGCGGCGGTCGAGCCCGCGGAACTGGTAGCCGCCGATCCACTCGAACCGAAAGTGGGTGGCCCAGGGTCGGTGCAGGTCGGCAAGCTGATGGGCGCCGGGGTGGGCTTGCTTCGACGCCGGCTCGAGCAGACGAGCTTGCCCGGATTGCTTGATCGCGATTGAAACGAAGAGGATGATCAGAGCGAAGGTGCAGAGCAAGAGCAGCGAGATGACGAGCGCGGGGTGCAAGCGGTGCGATCCTCGGAAAGTCCTTTCTAGATGGTAGATCGCGCGAAGGCAGAGGTCAGCGTTGGTTGAGCCGATGCACAGTGATGTGTGGCTGTGCCGTCTGGAAGGAGACGACAAGAACCGCCTGCTCACCATCAGTCGGGTGTTTCGCGTCGATGTGCGTGGGGCGCGCCACATCCTCGAGCACTTGCCGCGTTTGGTTGCGCGCAACCTGCCGTCGGCCGAGGCGCGCAAGCTCGGGCAGCGATTGCGCGAGGCCGGAGGTCTCGTGCACGTGTGTGCGACGGGCGCGACGCCCGATTTTCGCGCGGTGCTCGCAGCGCCCACCGCCGTGCGTGGCGCCGCGCCCGCCAAGCAGGCGGCGCCCCGGCGCTCGCAAGCCGATGACGCAGCGCTCGCGGCTGCACGCACCGCGAACGATTCGGCGCTCGCGCACTTTCCGGAGAGCGACGCACCGTGCGCGTGGGATCCGGACCCGGCGCTGCGCCCGCCCCCGGTGCCGATGCCGATCCGGCACTCGGCCGCGCGCGTGGCGTGGACGTTGCTCGCCGCGCTCGCCGTGCTCGGCGGTGGCGCGAGTGTCTACTGGCAGCAATATGGCCATGTCTTGCTGAAGGTCGCCGTCGCGACCCCGGTCCAAGCTCAGGGGCACGCAGTCGTCCCACGCGCCAAGCTCGAGCGCGATGCGGGCGCCGCCAAGGCGAACGACGCGCAGCGGCGGGCGCTCGCCGCGCGGCTCGCGACTGATGCGCACACGCCTGCGTTTGCGACCACGACGTCTGCGGTCGTCAAGGCGCTCGGCCGCGAGCCGACGCCGCTGGCCGTGCTCGATCACGTGGTGGGCGTGAGCTTCGAGCTGCGCGAGGCGCAGGCCGCCGAGCAGCTCGAGGCGCTGTATCTGCAGGTCACCGGGCAGGGTGCGCTGCTGTTTCGCCAAGAAAGACAAGCGCGCGTCGGCATCGACCGCGTGGCGCTGCTGCCGACTGACGATCCGCTCGCAGTCGTCGAGCTGTTCGGCACTTCGGGCAGCGCCATCGGCAACGACGAGGTCGTGTCGTGGCTGCGCGGGCTCCGTGCCAAGCGCGCCCTGCGTGTGCTCGGGGTGGGGGAGCATTTCCTCGAAGGCCGCTTCGAGACGCCTTCGCGCGGCGAGTCGGGAGAAGCGGTCACCGCCGACTGTCCGGGCGCGAGCGATGCGCCTCCGATCGGCGCCGAGGGCGAGGCGATCAAGACGCTTCAACGCCTGC
The DNA here is from genome assembly GCA_044450485.1 of Polyangiales bacterium. Classification (GTDB taxonomy): domain Bacteria; phylum Myxococcota_A; class Polyangia; order Polyangiales; family JAFGIB01; genus CAVZVA01. The sequence continues at coordinate 4,642 of JBIOJD010000061.1, forward strand.
GGCGTGGCGAGCGCTTCGCGTGCACGTTCAAGTGATCACTTGCCGCACTTGGGACAAATCCAGCCGCTCTTTTCCGGCTCGAACTCGGCGCCACACGCGCCGCACACGAGCCGCTGGGGCAGACCGCCTGCTCCCACGCGGCCCTTGGGCGTAGACCGGAGCTTGCCGCCCCGGCGCGCAACGAGCACCACGAACACGAGCAAGGCGATGACGATCAGCAGCCGGCTCATGACTCAGGCGCTCGCCGATTGCGCGTAGAGCGCTTGCAACTTGGTTTGGTACCGCTCGAGCACGTTGCGGCGCTTCAGCTTGAGCGTCGGGGTCAACATGTCGTTCGCTGTGGTCAGCTCTTCGCCGGAGAGCACGAAGTCGTGGATGGCCTCGTAGCCCTTGAATTCGCGGCTGTGCTGCTCGATCTCCTTGCGAAACAGCTCGCGCGTGCGGGGATGCGACAGCAGCGCGGGTGTTTGCTCCGGCACGCCGTTGGCCTGCGCCCAGGCGCGCAGCGCGGTCATGTCCGGGACGATCAGCGCCACGTTATGCGGTTGGTCCGAGCCGTAGACGACGCACTGCGCGATGTACGGGCTGAGCTGTAGCTTCTCCTCGAGCGGAGCGGGCGCGACGTACTTGCCGTTCTGCAGCTTGTAGAGCTCCTTCACGCGCCCGGTGATCACCAGAAAGCCTTCGTCATCGATGTGCCCGAGATCGCCGGAGCGCAGCCCGCCATCCGCCGTCATCGCGTCGTTGGTCGCATCGCGCTGATTGTGATAGCCGGCCATCACGCCGGTTCCGTAGATGATGATCTCACCTTCGTCGCCTTGGGCGCCCGCAGCCTGCTTGTCGATCCGCACCTCGACCCCGGGAATCGGCTTGCCCACGGTTCCGATCTTCACCGTGCCTGGGAAGCTCGCCGTGGTGCAGCCGCTCGACTCGGTCATGCCGTAGCCTTCGTAGACCTGGATGCCGAGGTTGTCGATGAATTCGCCGACCTCGGCGGAGAGCGCGGCAGCGCCCGAGAACGCGAAGCGCAGCTTGCCGCCGAAGCGCTCGACGATCTTGCCGAAGATGAGCTGCTCAGCCGCGGGGAGCGCGATGCGCTCGCCGAAGCTCAGCGGCTGGCCGCGCTTTTGCTTGCTCTTGGCGCGCAGGCCGGCCGCGAAGATCGCCTGAATCAGCTTCGGTCTACCCGCTACCTGTTTCTGCACGCCATCGTAGATGCGGTTCCAGATCCGCGGCACCGCGAACAGCATGGTCGGCTGCACCTCGGGCAGATAGCCGAGCAGCTTGTCCGTGTTGTCGCAGATCGCAATCGCAGCGCCCACCGCGATCGCGGAGTTGAGCTCGATGCAGCCGCCGAACACGTGCGCCCACGGCAGGAACGCGAGTGAACGGTCCGACTCGCGCACCGGGGTGATGTCGAGCAGTGCACTGATGTTCGCCGCCAGATTGCGCTGCGTGAGCCGCACACCCTTGGGCATGCCGGTCGTGCCCGAGGTGTAGATCAGGGTGGCGACGTCTTGGTCTGGCGGCATCACTGCGGGTAGAGGAGAGCTCTTGCCCCGCTCGAGCAGCGCGGCGTACTCGGCGCTGTCGAACTCCACCACGTGTTGCAGGTCGGCCAAGTCTGCTTGCAGCCCCCTGATGCGCTTGTGCACGGCCTCGCCAGCGACGAGGCAGACCTTCGCGCCCGAGTCGTGAAGGATGTAGTGCCAGTCCTTGTCGAGCTGCGCTTCGTACATCGGCACGTACACCGCGCCGAGCGTGTAGGTCGCGTACGCGCAGGTGGCCCACTCGATGCGATTGTTCGAGATCACGGCAACGCGATCGCCTGCTTGCACGCCGAGCCCCGCGAGGCCGCTGCGCGCCGCGGCCACCGAGGCGCCGAACTCCGCGTAGCTCGTCCAGTGCCAGCCATCTGCTCTGTGCGTACCGAACAGCGGCTTCTGCGGATACTTCTCGACGGCCTGGGTCAAGATCGTGATGAGGTTCGTGTAGCGCGGCTGGTAGCTCATTGCGGAATCCCCGAAATCGGGTTGCAAGCCTACTACGCGCCGCCCCTGATGCGAACCGCCATGCCTGACCGGCCGACGCCTGCGCGCACGAGGGTCAGCTCTGCTGCATCAGCCCCTGGAGCTCACCCGGGCTGACCGCGTACTGCTGGCCGCAGTAGTCGCAGGCCATCTCGATCAGCTGCTCTTCGCGCACGAGCTCGCTCAGCTCGTCGCGGCCGAGGCTCGCGAGCGCGCCCATCACGCGCACCGTGTTGCAGCGGCACTTGAAGCTGAGCGGGCTGTGGTCGAGCCGGGTGAAGGGCATGCCATAGAGCAGCTCATCGAGCAGGGCAGAAGGCGCAGCGTCGATCGCGGTCATCAGCTTTTCGATGCGCTCGAAGTCGCGCAGCCGCTCGGTCATGATCGCAAGCGGCGCGCGCCCGACCTCCGGCAAGAGCTGCACGATGTAGCCACCGGCCGCTCGCACCTTCTGGTCCTCGAGCACGCACGCGACTGCGATCATGGACGCGACTTGCTCGGAGACCGCCATGTACGTCATCAGCGTCTCGGAGAGGCCCCCTCTGTCCGGAACGCGCACGAGGCTGCGGTGAATCTCGCCGTTGTACAGCGTGCGCATCAGCTCCAGCGTCCCGTCGCGCAGCGAGATCTCCTGCAGGCCTCGCCGGCGCACCATCAGGCCGCGGTTGCCGCCGTCTGGGTGCGCGTCCGCCACGAGCTCGCCGCGCCGATCGCGGGTGCGGAACAACGCCTGTACGCGGTGGGTGGGCGCCATGGTCTCGCGCACGAGCACGGCGCCCGTGAGCAGCTCGCCGAGGTAGCGTCCGTTCTCGCCCCAGGCTTCTTGCGCAGACAGCGCCTGGGCCACGGTGTCGGTCATGCGTGCGGTCACCACGCGAAACGCGCCGTCGTCGGTCATCGCGCGCAGGACGCTGTCCGCGTTGCTGGTCTCGATGTGGCTCACTTGCTCAACTTGAGGCTGGGAGCGCGTTCCGGCAAGGTCGCGGCCGCCGCCTCGCCCGAGCGCACCGCCGCATCGATGCCTGCGCCGTGGAACGCCGAGCCTGCGAGCGCGATCGGCAGCCCCGCGAGCGCCTGCTCGATCACGGCGACCTGCGCGCGATGCGCGTCCGTGAACACCGGCAGAGCGTCCTTCCAGCGCGAGACCCACGCCCGCAGCGGACGACCGCGCACGCTGAGCGCGCGTGCAAGGCCCCGCTCGGCGCGCTCGACGAACGCGGCATCGTCGAGGTTCATGATGTCCTCTGCGTTGGGGCGCATGAACAGGCGCAACGAGATCTTGCCCGGCGGCGCACGGTCCGCGAACTTCGAGCTGGTGAAAGTGCACGCACGCAGCCCGTCCTGCTGCGCCGCTTCTGCGACCACGAAGCCGGTCGCATCGAGCGGATGCTCGATCGCCTCGCGCGGGTACGCGAGCTCGACCGTGACGCTGCTCAACGTCGGCGCGCTGGCCAAGGCTGCGGTCTCGGTTCCGAGCAGCGGCTGCAGCAGTCTGGCCGCGGTCGCGGCCCCGGTCGCAACGATCACCGCGTCCGCGTCGAGCGACGCGCCGGAGGCGAGCTGCACGCGCACGCCGTTCGCATGCCGCTGCAGATCGCTCGCGCGAGCAGAGAGCCGGAGCGAGACCCGCTCGCGCAGGTTGCCTTCGAACGCGGAGACGAGGCTGCCCATGCCGCGGCGGAGGCTGCGGATGCCCTTTCCCAGGTCCTCTTTGCTCACCTGAAAGCCGAGAAAGCTCGCAGCTTCACCCGGCTGCAGCGCGACCAGGCGCTCGCCGTCGAAACCGTACGAACGCATCACGGACTGACCGATCAGCTCGGTCTCGGGCATGCCCAGATCGCGGGCGACTGCCGGGACCGCTTGGCTGCGAAACACGAAGCCCTCGGCGCCGCGCTCGATCACGAAGCCGTCTGCGAGCTCGGTGAGGATCTGACCCCCGAGCCGGGGCGCGGCCTCGAGCAGTGTCACTGGCACGCGCGAGGCGAGCCGAAACGCGGCGGTCAGTCCTGCGAGCCCACCGCCGATGATGACCAGCCCAGCCACGATCACGACACTGTAGCCCAAGCCGCTCGGACGGCACTGCGCAGCGGCTGGCGCACGTCATGGCGTCTCGCCTCGAATCGGCGGGACGCGACGCACGAGGCGAGCTCTGGTCGATCGTCACGAACCGAGCAATTACCAATGGTTGAAGACGGTCCTGTGAGCATGCCCAGCGGGGGTGCGCGCCGGGCTCCACGGCTCGGCTTTCCCCCCGTTCTTCCCCATGCAATGTGTATCCAGACGGGTATAGTGCCACGTTGGTAACTGGGTCGTGATGGCTAGACTGCTTGGGGTTGCGGGGATGCTCTTGCTCTGCGCCGCGTGCGCTGCGGGCACGCAAGCGCCTGCGCGCACGACCGCGGAGGAGAGCGTCGTACCGGACGCAGGTTCGAAGGGGGCCAAGCCCAAGTCGAGCGGCGACGGCGGCGGTGCGGCGGGCAGCGGGGGTAGCACCGCAGATGCCGGAACGAAGGGCTCGAGCCCGAAGGACGCGGGCGGCGCGACATCTGCAGGCAAGGATGCTTCGAGCAGCGCTCCGACTGACGCCTCGACACCGAGCAAAGACAGCGGCGGCGGCGCAGCGGGAGCCTGCAGCGACGGCAAGAAGAACGGCACCGAGACCGGCACCGACTGCGGTGGTGGCGCGTGTCCGCCCTGTGACACGGGCAAGGGCTGCGTGGTCGACACCGATTGCACCTCGGGCTACTGCGGGAGCGGCTTCATCTGTGCCGATCCGAGCTGTACCGACAAGGCCAAGAACGGCAAGGAGACGGACGTCGACTGCGGTGGCGGCAGCTGTCCAGCGTGCGCCGCAGGCAAGGTCTGCGCCGGTAACAGCGACTGCACCAGCAACAGCTGCGACAGCAGCATGAAGTGCGGTTGTGCTGCGACCGCGAGCTGCGCCACTTCCGAGTGCGGCACCAAGTCAGATGGCTGCGGCAAGACGCTGAATTGCCCGATGAGCTGCAGCTCGACTCAGATGTGCATGAGCAATCAGTGCGTCGACAATCCCACGACGTGCATGGCCAACATGTGCCCAGCGTGCAGTGGCCTCGGGGCGACCCCTTGCTGCAAGCGCAACAACGGCGGCTGCGGTTGCGGGTTCTTTGGCCTTGGTTGCAACTGAGCCCGGGTACCTAGATCTCGTCGAACCGCACTACTTCAATGCGCTCGACGCGATCCAATTTTTCGAGCTCGGGACGAATCTGATCGGCGGTGGCGACCACTACGATCACCTGATCCTCCCGTGATAGTCGCCGCTGCAACGCGCGGCACGCGGCGATGGGGCTCACGCGCCGCACGCGCTCGACGAACCGGCCGTGGTGGCTCTTGGGCCAACCGAGCAGCTCGACGTCGAGCACGTGGTCGAGGCGCTTGGCCGCGGTGTCGACCTCGAACGCGTGGCCTTTCACCAGATAGCTCTTGGCGGCACGCACCTCGCGCGCGGTGACGCCCCGCCGCACCCACGCGTCGTAGAGCTCGAGCTGCAGCTCCAGGCAGGCGAGCGCGTCGCGCGCCGCTGGGAAGGTGTGCATGGCCCACAGGTCGCGCGTGCGCGAGAGCGTGAAGCTGCTGTTCGCGCCGTAGCTGAGGCCGCGCTTGCCGCGCACCTCGCTCGTCAGCCGTGAGCTGAACAAGCCGCCGAACGCCGCGTTCGCCACGATCAGCGGCACGTGGTCCGCGTCGTGTGGGCTCGTGCCGAGCGTCCCGACCAGGATCTGCGTCTGAGTTCGTTCGGGCTTGTCCACGATCAGGATCCGGCGGCCCTTTGCGAGCGTGGGCTCGGGCAGCGCCAGCTTCGGCGGAGCCTGGGTCGAAAGCCGACCGAAGCGGTGATCGAGCAGCGTTTCCAGCTTGCTCGGCGCGAAGTCGCCCCACACCCCGATGACCACGTTGCGGCCGCACAGGTGCCGGCGGTGGTGCCTGACGACGTCGCTTGGCTCGATGCGCGCGACACTGGTCCGCGAACCGCTGCGCGGCCTGCCGTACGGGTGATCGTGGAACGCGTAGCTTCGAAAGTGACGCGCGCACAACGATCGGTCGTCGTCGCAGAGCGCGGTGAGGTCCGCGATCATTTCGCGCTTGGCTTGTCGCACGTCAGCCGGACGGAACGCGGGGCGCTGCAGCACTGCCGCGAGTAGGTCGAGGAACGGCTCGAGATTGTGGGCAACGACGACCCCGCCGAAATGCATGTAGCTCTGCGAGCACGACATGCTGAGCTGCGCACCGAGGCGGTCGAGTGTTTCTTCCAGCTCGAGTGAACGCAGGTCCTTCGTGCCCATGCGCATCGCGCGCGTCATGAGCCGCGCGAGGCCCTCTTTGCCTTGGGGGTCGAACAGCGAGCCCGTGCGAAGCGACAGGCTCACGCCGACCACGGGCAGCGCGCGCGAGCTCTCGCTCAGCACGAGCGCGCCGGACCGCAGAGCGAAGCGCTGCTTCACGCGCGCGCTCCGCGAGTGTCGGGGACGACTTCGATCCGCGTGCGCTGCTTCGGATCGAGCACGCGTCGCGCCACGCGCTGCACATCGTCGGCGGTGACCGCGCGAAATTGCGTCAAGCGCGGGAAGATCTGCCCAGCATCGCCGAGCACCGCATCGTAGAAGCCGATCTGCTCGGCCTTGCCCGCGGCCGATTCGAGCGCCATCAAGAACGACAGCTCTGCGCGGCTCTTCACGCGCTCGAGGTCCTTGGCCGGCACGCGCTGCTCCCGGATGCGCAGCAGCTCCGCGTCGAGCACCCGCAGCGCTTCGCGTGCGCGGCGACCCTCGCGCAGGCCGACCCAGATGTCGTAGAGACCGGGGTCGACGAACGGCGCGATACCGCCTTGGACCTCGGCCGCGAGCTTCTCCTTGCGTACGAGGCGCTGGAACAGTCGGGCGCTGCGGCCGACGAACAGGATCTCGTTGATCAGCGATAGCACGGGATAATCGGGATCGCCGAATGCAGGCGCGCGATACCCGAGCGCCAGTTTCTCCGTCGGCGTGGCGCGGCGCAGGCGCAGCGTGCGCTCGGCCGTTTGCGGCCGCTCCACGATCCGCGGCGGCGGCTCGATCGGCGCGGCCGGCAACGAGCCATAGTTTCGCTGCAGGAGCGCGAGCAAGGCGGCTTCGTCCACGTTGCCCGTGATGATGAGCGTGGCGTTGTTCGGCGCGTAATACGTTCGATAGAAGCGCCGGCAGTCCTGCGTGGTGAAGCCCGAAATGTCCTTCATCCAGCCGATCGTTGGGTGGTGGTACGGGTGGCGGCGAAACGCCAGCGCGTACATGCGCTCTTGAACTTCGCCTTCAACATCATCCTCCACACGGAAGCGTCGTTCGTTCTTGACCACGTCTTTTTCGGAGCGCACCTGCGGCTCGCGCAGCACGAGGTTGCGCATGCGATCGGCTTCGAGCGGCACGATCACGGAGAGCTCGGTCGCGGGCAGCTCGGTGTGGTACTGCGTCCAGTCGGTCCAGGTCGAGGCGTTGGTCTCGCCGCCGGCCGATTCGATCGCGCGATCGAGCACGCCGGCCGCACGGCTGCGCGTCGGGCCGAACATCAGGTGCTCGAACAGGTGCGCGAGCCCGGTCTTGCCCTTGCGCTCGTGGCGCGAGCCGACGCGAAACCACGTGTGATAGCTGAGCAGCGGTGTCGACGGATCGGCCAGCACCAGCACGCGCAACCCGTTGCCGAAGCGATAGCGCCTCAGCTTGAGGGCGGCGCCGAACGGCACCTCGGTCTCGAACACGATTTTCGCGCGTGGAGAGGCAGCTTTGCGGCTCAAGCGAGCCGCAAGCGCAATCGGATCTTCCACGCGAGCGTGCGTCACGGAGGGTTGGCGATGATCGGGGGCCCGTGCCCTGCCGTCAAGGCTGGACAGCTTCGCGCGAGGGTGTACACCTCGGGCCATGACGGTTCGGGTCCGCTTTGCGCCTTCGCCTACCGGCATGCTGCACCTCGGCAGTGCGCGCACAGCCCTCTACAACTGGCTGTGGGCGCGGCAGCGCGGCGGCAGCTTCGTGCTGCGGATCGAGGACACCGACCAGGAGCGCAGCACCGAGTCTGCGGTGCAGGTGATCTTCGACTCCATGCGCTGGCTCGGGCTCGACTGGGACGAAGGCCCGCTGGTCGGCGGCCCGCACGCACCGTACTTCCAGATGCAGCGCTTGCCCGTCTATCGCGAGTTCGCCGAGAAGCTGATCGCGAAGGGCGCCGCCTACCGCTGTTACTGCACGGCCGAAGATTTGAAACGAGCGCGCGAGGCGCACAAGGCCAAAACGGGCAGTGAGCATGGCTTCCGCTATCCGGGCACGTGCCGCGATCGCACGGACGAGCCGGACCTGCCCTACGTGGTGCGGATCAAGATGCCCGCGCAGGGCACCATCGGTTGGGACGACCTGATCAAGGGCCGGCTCGAGTTTCCCTGCGAGAGCCAGCAGGACGCGGTGCTCGTGCGCAACAACGGCGTGCCGCTCTACAACCTCGGCGTCGCGGTCGACGACATTACCATGGGCATCACGCTGGTCGCGCGCGGCGACGATCACGTGGTCAACACGCCGCAGCAAATCCTCATCTACCAGGCGCTCGGTGAGCCGCTGCCGCAGCTCGCGCACATGCCGATGATCCTCGGCAAGGGCGGCGAGAAGCTGAGCAAGCGCGATGCCGCTGTCGCCGTGCTCGACTACCGCGACCAGGGCTACCTGCCCGATGCGTTGATCAACTACCTCGCGCGCCTCGGTTGGTCGCACGGCGATCAGGAGATCTTC
>JBIOJD010000062.1:0-13286 GCA_044450485.1 Polyangiales bacterium
ATCGAAGAGGCGACTCTGATCGAGAACGTGAAGCGCGCGGCGAAGCTGCGGCGCGTGGCGCGCCTCAAGCGTGAGGCCGTCGAGTACTTGGGCGCGGCCGAGAAGCTGGTCGGAGACCAAGCAGGCCTCGAGGCGAGCCTCGGACGCGGCATGCAGAGCTTGTGGATGGCCTATCAGCCCATCATCAGTGCTGCGAAGCAGCGGGTGGTCGCTTACGAGGCGCTCGTTCGAACCCGCGAGCCGACCATCCCTCACCCTGGCGCGTTGTTCTCGATTGCGGAGCGGCTCGGCCGCGTGGCAGACGTGGGCCGTGCGATTCGCGCGCACGTGGCCGAGACCTTGGCGCAACGGCCGGTCGATGCCGACATCTTCATCAATCTCCACCCGAGCGACCTGCTCGACGAGGAGCTGTTCGCCGCGGATGCGCCGCTCACGGCCTTCGCGCCACGCGTCGTGCTCGAGATCACGGAGCGTGCCGCGCTCGACCGTGGTGCCGACATCCCCGCCCGCATCCGGCGCTTGCGCGAGCTGGGCTTCCGCATCGCGCTCGACGACTTGGGCGCAGGATATGCGGGCCTGAGCTATTTCGCATTGCTCACCCCCGACGTCGTGAAGCTCGACATCTCCCTGGTCCGCAACATTCACGAGGAGACGATCAAGCAGAAGCTGGTGGGCTCGTTCACCGGCTTGTGCAAGGAGCTCGGGATGACCGTGGTCGCCGAGGGCATCGAGACCCGCGCGGAACGCGAGACCATCGTGGCGCTCGGTGCCGAGCTTCTGCAGGGTTACCTGTTCGCGAAGCCGGGTCCTCCGTTTCCGGAGGCCGCCCTGTGATTGGCGACGAGGCACTGCGGGCGGTGTTCGACGCGTCGTCGCTGGGCATCACCGTGCTCGGCACCGACGGTCGCCTGCGGTGCGCCAATCGGAGCCTGCAACGCATGCTCGGTTACACGGAGCTCGAGCTGCAACGTTCCTCGGTCGCGGAGCTCACTCACCCCGGCGATGCCGCGGCAGAGGTCGCTCTCTTCGAGGAGCTGGTGACGGGGCAACGCGCCGAGTACGAGCTCCGCAAGCGCTGCATCCGCAAGGACGGCAGCGCGGTGCGGGTGCGCCAAACGGTATCGCGCCAACCGGGGTCGAGCGAGCAGCCGATCATCATCGCGATGATCGAGGACCTCACTGCAGCGCACGGAACCGAGGAGAAGCTCCGCAACCTCGTGCACACGCTCGGCGAGCGAGTGAAGGAGCTGACGGCGCTGCACCGGACGGCGGAGCTCCTATTGCAGACGCGGGGTACGCGAGAAGAGCAGCTGCGTGCGGTGGCAATGCTGCTGCCGCCGGCCATGCAGTACCCCGAGATCACGACTGGCCGCGTTTCCTACGGTGACGAGACCTACGCTACGCCCGGACACGCGGTCACACCGTGGGTGTTGAGCGCGTCATTCCAGGCCGCGGACGGCAAGGCGGGCGTGGTCGAGGTCGCCTATCACGTATCGCGCCCGAGCGAGGCTGTCGGGCCATTCCTCACGGAGGAAGTCGCGCTGTTGTCGTCGCTCGCGGAAATGATTCGCGCTGCCATCGACCGCCAGAGCGCGGAACAGACGCTGCACAGCACCAACGAGCACCTCAATCTCGCGCTCCAGGCGGCAGGCATGGGAATTTGGGAGTGGGACGTCGTCCGCAACACGGTCCGGTGGTCGCCACAGTTGTCACTCATGCTCGGGCTCGAGGGGGTAGTCGAGGGACCTTTCGGGGGCCGCAATGACGTGGTGCATCCGGACGATCGCGATCCTCTCTTCCAGCGACTCGAGCTTGCCGCAAAGGGCGCCGATGATCTGCGCGGGCTCAGCTTCCGGATGCGGCGCCACGATGGGGTGTGGCGCGACATGGAAGCGAGCGCGGTCATCGTGCGTGAGCCTGGGTGTCGAGCGACCCGGATCATCGTTGCGCTGATCGACGTCACCGACCGTCGTGCGCTCCAAAACCGCCTTCGTCGGCGCACCTACTGACGGTTCGTCTGATCTCTGCAGCAAGTGACGGCGTAGATGCGCGCCGTCTACTGACAGCCGGCAGGCGGTGGCGCGCCGGCCGTGATCCACTGACGCACGGCTATGGTCGTCGCGTTGTTCGGGCCAAGCGGTGCGCCGAGCGGCATGCCCGCGCCGCAGGGTTGCGTGCCTTCGATCTTCTTGAGCAGCAACGACATGTCGGGCTGTCCGGGCACGATCAGCGCCATGTTCGTGCTGGCGCAGTTCACGGGCATGCCCATGGTTGTGACCGACTTCTTGTTCAAGATGTTGTGATAGGCGGCGCAGACGTTGACCGGGTTGGTGGTGTCGGGATCGCCGAGCAGGAAGCCGTTGCCAGACACCATCGCAGTGGTCGTGCCGTGGCAGACCGTGCAGGTCTTGCCGAGCGTGGCGTAGATCGATCCCCAGTCGTTGCCCGTCGCGCCCCCGGGCGCGGCGATCGCGTTCGGCCCGCACGCGAGCCAGTTGCGCAGCGTTTCCTTGTCCGCTGCCGAGAGCGCAGGCCCTCCCTTGGGCGGCATGTAGCCGCTCTCGACCTCACCCCACATCGCCTGGCGGTGGTCGGCCGCGACCTTGATGCCGCGCGTGATCTTGTCGAGCTCCGGCTGCGAAGTATCGTTCGGCACCACGTCGAAGTTGAGGCCGGCTGGTACGCCCGAGCGGTTGATGCCCGTCGCGGTCACGGTGTGGCAGTGCCCGGAGGCGCAATTGGTCTGCACCACGACTTGTCCCGCATACGGCGCGAGCATGCCGGGCACGGTGGACCCACCCAGCATCGTCAGATCACACTTGCCCAAGTCCGTCTGGCAGCTCGAAAGCCCGAGCGCGCTCGCACAGCACGCCGCCAACATCGTCACCCTCGCAAACGACTGCTTGTGCATCTGCTTCTCCTTCACGGCTTCGCCTTCACTTCTCGCCCAGCTTGGACTTGCCTGCTTTTGCCTTGGCCGCCTGGGCCGCGAGGCGTGCGCGCAAACGTGCGCCCATCCCGAGCTTGTTCTCTTGGCGCGCACGGCCGATCGCGAGCGCTTCGGCCGGCACGTCCTGCGTCACCGTCGTGCCGGTGGCCACGTAGCCATCCTTGCCCACGGTCACGGGCGCGACCATCTGCGAATCGCTGCCGATGAACGCTCGGTCCTCGAGCACGGTCACGTGCTTTTGGAAACCGTCATAATTGCAGAAGATCGTGCCCGCGCCCACGTTCACGTCCTCACCGATCACGCCGTCGCCGAGGTAGGCCAAGTGATTGGCTTTGGATTTGCGGCCGATCCGCGTCTTCTTCGTCTCGACGAAGTTGCCGATGTGTACTTCCGGGCCGAGCTCGGACTCGGGTCGCAGGTGCGAGAACGGCCCGACCTGCGCGCGCTCGCCGATCGCGCTGCGGCTCGCCACGCTGTACGGCAAGAGCTTCGCGCCAGCGCGAATGGTGACATCCTGCAGCACGCAGCCCACGTCGATGTGCACGCCCGATTCGATCGCGCAGCGGCCGCGCAGGTGCACGTTGGGCTCGATCACCACGTCTTGCGCGATCACGACCTCGGCGTCGATGAAGGTGCTCTCCGGATCTCGAATCGTGACGCCGCTGCGCGCATGCTTGACGCACAGCTCGACCCGCAGCTCGCGCTCGCGCGCGCACAGCTCGGTGCGATCGTTCACGCCTTGGAGCTCGGCTGCGTCCCAAGCCACATCCGTGACGCCGCCCTGCTGAGCTGCCATCGCGACGAGGTCGGTGAGGTAGAGCTCGCGCTGCGCGTTGGCGGTCGCGAGGTGCGTGACCGCTCGGCGAAAGAACGACGCCGAGATCGCGTACACGCCAGGGTTCCACTCGCGGATGGCCGCTTGCTCGGGGCTGCAATCCTTCTGCTCGCGGATCGCGATCACCCTACCCTGCGCGTCGCGCAGGATGCGGCCGTAGCCGGTGGCGTCGGGCAAGGTGGATGTGAGCAACGCGAGCGGCGAGGCCGCCGAGCTCGCGCGCTCGAGTAGCGCAGTCAGCGGTCGCGCGTTGATGCGCGGAGCGTCGCCGTAGAAAATGAGCAGCGTGCCGTCGTAGTCGGGCACGGCCTCGGCGCCGCAGCGGGCCGCATCCCCGGTGCCGCGTTGCTCGGGCTGGACCGCGGTGGTAACGCGGGTGTCGTAGCGTGCGGTCAGCTCGGCCTCGACCTGCTGGCGGCCGTGGCCGAGCACGACCACCACGCGCTCCGCGCCAGCGTCGAGCGCAGCCTGCACCGGATAGCTGATCATCGGCCTGCCGAGCAGCGGATGCAGCACCTTGGGCAGCGCGCTCTTCATCCGCGTGCCCTGTCCGGCGGCGAGCACGATGGCCACGAAGCGAGGTTTCATCGACATGCGGGTTCCGTCTTCTCACACCGCGAGCGGGCCTAGCAAGCACGCGCCGACTCGAGCGAGCGCCCCGAGGTCGTGTACGTCCTGCGCGAAGGCCGGCACCTCGGTGTAGCTCATCGTGGTCCCGACGTGCTCGCGCAAGCGACGCACGCCTTCGCGGTCGCGCTCGGCGAGCGCTCCGTGGTCGCGCACTGCCTGCGCGATGGCCGAGAGCAGCGCCTCGCCCTCGGGCCCCGGCTCGACCAGCGCGCGCAGGGCACCGGTCTCGGCAACGGCCTCGGGAGACAACGACGCGTGCACGCGATTCACCACCACGGCGGAAGGCACGATGCCGTAGCCGCCGAGCTTGCGGCTGAAAAACACGGCCTCGGCCACCGCCTGCGGCAGCGGGCTCGTGACGATCACGAAGGCCACGTCGGGCCCGCGCAGATCCGCGTAGACGGCTTCGGCACGCTCGCGGAAGCCGCCGAAGAGCGCGTTGATGTCGGTCAGGAATTGACCGATGACCTCGAGGAACTCGGCACCCGTGAACTTGGAAAGACCGCGCAGCACGAGCGCGGCGCCGCGGCCCAGCAAGCCCGCGCTCTCTTGCAACTGCTGGACGAACCAGCGCATCACCGGCGAGTCGATCGCCCCGACGAGCTTCTGCGGCGCGTCCAGAAAATCGAGCGCATTGGTGGTCGGCGGCGTGTCGAGCACGATGAAATCGAAGCGCGGATCCTGGTGCATGGCGTGGAGCTTCTCCATCGCCATGTACTCGTGCGTGCCCGCGAGCGAGGTGGAGACGTACTGGTAGATGCGGTTGCCGAAGATGCGCTCGCGCTGCTCGGCCGAGGTCGCGTGCCGCTCGACCAGCTCATCGAAGGTACGCTTCATGTCCAGCATCATCGCGGTCAGCGACCCGCGACACTGCAGGCCCTGCGCCTGGAACAGACTGGGATCGATGCTTTGGGCCTCACCGCGCAGCTCGGACAAACCGAGGCTGTTGGCCAGGCGCTTGGCCGGGTCGATGGTCAGGCACAGCGCCCGCCTGCCTTGCATGGCCGCGTGCAGGGCGATCGCCGCCGAGGTCGTGGTCTTGCCGACCCCTCCTGAGCCCAAGCACACGACGACCCGGTGCTTGGCCACGACCTGCCGGAGCTCCATGGGGCCGCAGTCTGGCCCGGCGCGTTTCGCCTTTCCAGACTTGACGTTGTGCGTCGCTGGCCACCTTTGGCGCTGCGCGCTTTATTTGGAGCCGAGATCTCCTCCAAAGTAGTCTGTAGTAGTTCTACATCCTACCTTGGAGCACATATGAACGACCGGCGGATGCGCAGGAGCGAGCACTTCAACACCGCGTTGCGGTTCCAGCTCGAAAGCACGATGCAGCGCGGCCGAATGGCCGCCCTGGCCCTCACCGATCGCACCGGTCTGTTGCTGGCATGGGCCGGCGAGGACGGGCTGTGCCAAGAGCTCGGCGCGGTCGCCCCGATCGTGGTCCACGGTTGGCCGCCAGACCTCGAGCGCGGTGCCCTGCCAAAGGACAACGTCTCGGTGCGAGCGATCGAGTGCTTCGGCGAGCACCTCTATCTTGCCTCGCTCGGCGGCGGCGTCGCGCGTGACGCATTGCTCGCGCACTCCGCCCGCGGCATCCACCGCATCCTCACCGCGAACTGACAGGGACGCTCGGCCGTCAGCTCTTGGCCGCGAACAGCGCGCGGTAGTGGCGGAGCTCGGCGATCGAGTTGCGGATGTCGACGAGCGCGTCGTGCTCGCCCGCGGTGGGCTTGAGGTAGACCGCGCCCGATCCGTACCAACGCTCGACCAGGATCTTCACCGAGCTCACGTCGACCATGCGGTAGTGCAGGTAGCCTGCGAGCCCGGGCATGTGCCGGTCGACGAACGTGCGGTCCACCCACACGCTGCTGCCGCACAGCACGGCCGGTTGGTCGCAGAGCGCGGCCACCCGCGACAAGAGCTGCCGCTGTGCCTCACGCAGATCCACCCGCGACGCGCGCACGCGCTCGATCAGACCGTTCTTCTGGTGCATGTCGCGCACGAAGGGCGACATGCGCGAGAGCGCGTCGTCGGGTTGATAGATGTCGCAGCTGTACTCGTCGAGCGGCTGGAGATCGCGGTTGGTGACGATCAGCGCGGCCTGGATGATGACGTCGCGCTCGGGATCGAGCCCCGTCATCTCGAGGTCGAGCCACGCCAGATTGCCGGGATCGCGCATCGGCTCAGGGTAGCTGAAAACCGCTGCGGCGGGCTAGCTTTCGGATTGGGAGCGCGTCAGCGCGAACAGAGCTGGACGCCACGGGCAGCCCAGTTGGAGAGCAGAAACGCGAAATCGAACGCGCGCTCGTGGAGCTGATCGTAGCGACCGGACGAGCCGCCGTGGCCGCCTTGCATGTTGACCCACAAGAGTAGCGGGCTCTGGCCTTGCTTCCGAGCCCGCAGCTTGGCGACATACTTCACCGGCTCCCAGTACATGACCTGGCTGTCGTTGTACGAAGTCTTGACCAGCATCGCCGGGTAACGTTGCGGCCGGATGTTGGTGTAGGGGCAGTAGCTGGCGATCGCACGGTACTCGTCGAGCTTCTGTGGGTTGCCCCACTCTTCGTACTCGCCGACCGTCAGCGGCAGCGCAGGATCCGACATGGTGTTCAGCACGTCGACGAAGGGCACGTCGAGAATGGCCGCGGAGAACAGCTCGGGGTGCTGATTGAGCGCGGCGCCGATCAGTAACCCCCCGGCGCTCGCGCCCTCGATCGCAAGCAGATCCTTGCTGGTATACCCCGACTGCTCGAGCATCTCGGCTGCGGCGGCGAAGTCCGAGATGGTGTTCGATTTCTCGAGCATCCGGCCGTGATCGTGCCAGAGCTTCCCGAGCTCGCCGCCGCCGCGTACGTGCGCGATGGCGAAGATCACCCCGCGATCGACCAAGCTCACACGCGTGTACGAGAACGTCGTCGGGTACGGATAGCCGTACGCGCCGTAGCCTTCGAGCAGCATCGGGCGCGGCCCGGGCGGCAGGCCGAGCGCGTAGACGAGCGATATCGGCACCGACGCGCCATCGGCAGCGCGCGCGTGGATGCGCTCTGCGTGATAGCGGGCAGGATCGTAGCCGCCGAGCACTGGCTTGCGCTTCAGCAGCTCGAGCGTGCCGCTCGCCACGTCGTAGTCGTAGATGGTGCTCGGTGTGGTGAGCGACTCGTAGCTGAAGCGATAGCGGCTCTGATCGGGCTCGGGGTTCTCCTCGGCGTAGAGCTCGCGGACCGTCTCCGGAAGCTCGATCTCGTTCGACGTGCCGCGCTCGAAATCGTGTACGCGCAATCTCGGCACGCCGTCCTGTCGCTCGTGCAGCGCGTAGAAGCGGTCGAAGACTTGTACGTCCTCGAGCATCACGTCGTCGCGCGCGGGTAGCAGCTCGCGCCAGCCCGCTTCGCCCGGCGACGCGACGTCGGCCGTCACCAGTCGGAAATTGCGGCCGCGATCGTTGGTGCGAATGTAGAACTGGTCGCCGCGGTGATCCACATAGTACTCGTGGCTCTCGCGGCGGGCGGCGATCACCTGCGGCTCGCTGAGCGGTTCGGCGGCCGGCAGGTACCGCACCTCGCTCGCGGTGTGGCTGGCGGACTCGAGCATCACGAAGGCCTTGCTGCGCGAGCGAAACACCTCGAGCGAGAAGCGCTGGTCGCGCTCTTCGTAGACGAGCGCATCGGGGCCGCTGCCGCCGAGCACGTGCCGGTACGCGCGGTACGGTCGCTTGGCATCGTCCTCGACCACGTAGAACAAGGTGCGGTCGTCTGCAGCCCATGCGACCGAGGCGGTCTTCTCGATGCGCTCGACCGAGGTCGCCCCGGTGGCCAGATTCTTGACCTGCAGCGTGTACTCGCGGAAGCCCTTGGTGTCGAGCGAGTACGCGAGCAGGTTTCCGTCGTCCGAGACCTCGGTCTCGCCGAGCCCCAGGAAGCTCTGGCCCTTTGCGAGCAGATCGAGATCGAGCACGACTTCTTCGGGAGCCGACGGGCTGCCGAGCTTGCGGCACACGATCGGGTACTGCTTGCCCTGCTCGGTACGCACGTAATAGAGGTAGCGCCCGTGCCGCACCGGAGGCGTGTCGTCCGTCTCCTTGATGCGGCCCAGGAACTCGGCGTAGAGCCGCGCTTGCAAGGCCTCGGTAGGCTTCATCACCGCGGTGGTGTAAGCATTCTCTGCGCGGATGTACCCGAGGACCTCGGGGCTGTCCTTGTTGCGCAGCCAGGCGTAGTCGTCGATGCGGGTCTCGCCGTGTAGGGTGACCTGCTTGGCGTGTCTCTCCGCGACCGGCGCGTGCGCGAAGCTCGCGCGCTGATACAAGCCTCGTGGAACGCTGCACGCGACCCAAAGAACGCACGAACAGACTGCGAGCAGGTGGAGAGCGCGCACGTCAGTCCGTCACGATGTTGACCATGCGGCCGGGCACCACGATCACCTTGCGGACGCTCTTGCCAGCGAGCAACTGCTGCACGCCCGCGTCCGCGAGCACGAGCTTCTCGAGCGCGGCCGCGTCTGCGCCGCTCGGCACCTGCATGTGGCTGCGGACCTTGCCCTTGAGCGCGATCGGCATCTCGACCATGGCATCGACGAGCTGCGCCGGGTCGTAGCTCGGCCAGTGAGCGAGCGCGATGGAAGCCTGCTCGCCGATGCGGTTCCACAGCTCCTCGGCGACGTGCGGCGCGAAGGGCGAGAGCACGCGCAAGAAACGGCTGCCCTGCTCGCGCGTGAGGCCGCCCGCGGTGCCCGCTTCGTTCACCAGCTTGATCAGCGTCGCGATCGCGGTGTTGAACGCCAAGCGCTCGATGTCGTCTTGCACCTTGGCGATCGTCCGGTGCAGGAGCTTGTCGATCTCGGGGTCGGGCTCCTCACGCAGCCGGAGCGCGCCGCTGTCCTCGTCGAGCAGCAAGCGCCAGACGCGCTGCAAGAAGCGGTGCAGGCCGGTGATGTCGCGCGTGTTCCACGGTTTGCTCGCTTCGAGCGGTCCCATGTACATCTCGTAAAGACGAACGGTGTCCGCGCCGTACTCGACCACCACATCGTCGGGGTTGACGACGTTCTTGAGCGACTTGCTCATCTTCGCGGTCGTCTGGGTCACGGCCTGCCTGGTCGCCGTCTCGACGAAGCGGCCGTCTCCGACCTCTTCGACCTGGTCGGTAGGCACGAGTGACTTGTCCTCGCGCTGATACGCGTAGCTCGTGATCAGGCCCTGGTGGAACAATTGTCGGAACGGCTCGGGGCTATGGACATGCCCGAGGTCGTAGAGCGCCTGATGCCAGAAGCGCGCGTACAGCAGGTGCAAGACTCCGTGCTCGGCCCCACCGATGTAGAGGTCCACGCCGTTGTCGCCCAGCCAATAACGCTCGGCAGCCTCGCCCACGAAACGCCGCTCGTTTTTCGGATCGCAGTACCGCAAGTAGTACCAGCACGAGCCGGCCCAGTTGGGCATGGTGTTGGTCTCGCGCGTCACCTTCGCGTTCGGCGGCAAGCTCGGCACGCCGGCTTCGCCGGCGGTGGTCTGCACCCAGCTCTGAGCCTTGGCCAGCAGCGGCTTCGGATCGTCGCTCTGCTCGGGCGCGAAATCGGCGAGCGGGGGCAGCTTCACGGGCAGGGCGTCCTCCGCAACGGGGTGATGCCGGCCCTGCTCGTCCCACACGATCGGAAACGGCTCGCCCCAGTAGCGCTGGCGGCTGAACAGCCAGTCGCGCAGCTTGTAATTGACGTGCCGGCGGCCGCGGCCTTGGTCTTCCAGCCACGCGCAGATGTGCTGCTGCGCCTCGGCCGTGAGCAGCCCATCGAGCGAGATCTGCGCGCTCTTGGAATGGACGTTGCGGCCCGCCTCGCTCCAGCAACCTTCTACCGCAGAGCCATCCGCCGGCTCGACGACCTGCACGATCGCGAGCCCAAAGGCCTTGGCGAATTCGTAGTCGCGCTCGTCGTGCGCGGGCACGGCCATGATCGCGCCATGCCCGTAGCCCATCAGCACGTAATCTGCGACCCAGATCGGAATGCGCTTGCCGGTGGCGGGATTGATCGCGTTGATGCCGGTCGGAACGCCGGTCTTGCTCTTGTCCGCCTGGCGCTCGAGGTCGCTGCGGTTGCGCGCGCGCTCGACGTATGTGCGCAGCGCGGTGAGATCGGTGCTCGGTGCGGTCGCGCCGAGCAGCGCGCCGACCAATGGGTGCTCGGGCGCGACCACCATGTACGTGGCGCCAAAGAGCGTGTCCGGACGCGTGGTGAACACGCGGAGCGTGGCGATGCCGCCCGTCGCACGCTCGAGCGCGAAGTCACACTCTGCGCCTTCGCTCCTGCCGATCCACATGGTCTGCTTGGCCTTGGTCGACTCCGGCCAATCGACGCGGCGCAGCCCGTCGAGCAGGCGCTCGGCATAGGCGGTGATGCGAAACATCCACTGCTCGAGCGGCTTGCGGAACACCGGAAAGCCGCCGCGTTCGCTGCGACCGTCGATCACTTCTTCGTTCGCGAGCGCGGTGCCGAGCTTCGGGCACCAATTGACGACTTGCTCGGCTACATACGCGAGCCTGTAGCTATCGAGGATGCGCCGCTGCGTGGCCGCGTCGAGCGTGCGCCACGAGCCGAAGCGCTCGGTCTTGGCTGCTACCGAGAGCTCTGCCGCATCTGGGTTGAGGCGCGGCGCGCGCTTGCCGCTGGCCAGCTCTTGTTCGAGCGCTGCGATCGGCCGCGCCTTGTCCTGCTCCGGATCGAACCACGCGCCATAGATCTGCAAGAAGATCCATTGCGTGAAGCGATAGTAGCTCTCGTCGATGGTGCCGAGCTCGCGCTCCCAGTCGTAACTGAAGCCGAAGCGCTGGAGCTGGCGACGAAAGGTCGCAATCGCATTCTTGGTGGTGACGGCCGGATGCACGCCGGTTTGGACCGCGTATTGCTCGGCAGGCAACCCGAATGCGTCCCAGCCCATCGGGTGCAGCACGTTGTAGCCGCGCATGCGCTTGTAGCGGCTCACGATGTCGGTCGCGGTGTAGCCCTCGGGATGGCCGACGTGCAGGCCGGTCCCGCTCGGGTACGGAAACATGTCGAGGCAGTAGAACTTGGGCTTGCCGGCATCGAACCCCGGTTCGCCCGGGCTCGGTTGCGCGTAGGTGCGCTGCTCGCGCCAGCGTTCTTGCCATCGCGTCTCTATCTCGGTCGCACGCGCGGCATCGTAGCGATGCGGTGGCGCTCCATCGGTCGGCTCGACCATGGCGCGCAGTGTAGAGGACGCGCTGCAACCCGCAAGCGCAGATCCGGCCCGTCAGTGCGGCTTGCTGCGGGGGTCGCGGCGGGCTTCGGCGCGGGCTGCGGCTTCGGCGATGAGCTCGCGAGCGCCCTGGGCCAGCAACGCTTGGGCAGCCTCTTCGCCGAGCGCACGGGCCTGCGCTGGCAGATCGGGATCCTCGGCACGCAGGTAGCGCTCGAGGCCAGCGCGCACCATGCGATCGTCGCTGACGGATGCGACCACGCCGTCGAAGCGGAGGCGTGAGCCATCGTCGTCGAAGCGCGCGTGGCCGCCGAGCGGTGTGTGGCAGTCGCCGCCGAGGGTGCGCAGGAACGCGCGCTCGGCCTCGACGCAGGCGCGACTGCGCACGTGCTCGAGGCCTGCGAGCAGCGCGAGCAGAGCGCGATCGTCCTGCCTGCACTCGAGCGCGAGCGCGCCCTGACCCACCGCGGGCACGGAGATGGTCGTGGGGATGGCCCAGAGCGGTCGGCTGGCAAGCCCGAGCCTGCGCAAGCCTGCATAGGCGAGCACGATCGCTCGATACTGCCCGGCTTCCAGCTTCGCGAGGCGCGTGTCGACGTTGCCGCGCAAGAGCGCATACTCGAGGTCGTTGCGATGGCGGTGCAGCTGGATGCTGCGCCGCAGCGAGCTCGTGCCCACGCGGTCACCCGCGCTGAGATCGTCGAGCGCGGCACCATCGTTGCTCACGAGCACGTCGCGGGGATCTTCGCGCTCGGGCACGCAGCCGAGCACCAGGCCAGCGAGCAGCTCTGCAGGCACGTCCTTGAGCGAGTGCACGGCCAGATCGGCACGCCCATCGAGCACCGCTTGCTCGAGCTCGCTCACGAACAGGCCCTTGCCTCCGACGTCGGTGAGCGGCACGTCGCGCACACGATCGCCCACCGTCACCATCTCGACCAGCTCGACCTCGACCTCACCCGCCAGCTCGCGCAAGCGAGCCGCGACCCACCGCGTCTGCGTGAGCGCCAGTTGGCTCTTGCGGGTGGCGATCCTGATCTTCATGTTCGAGCGCTCAGCGGCGCGGACCTCGGCTCTCGGCCGGCGCCAGCGCCGCATCGTCTTGCTCGCCCGGCTGGCGCGCGCCGGCAGGCTCGCCGCCGAGCTCGAGCTTGAACAGGCGCTGCACCGCTTCGACCAGCTTGCCTTCGCCCTCGGCCTCGCCACGCTTGAGCTCCGTCAGCGGCGCGTGCAGGAGCTGGCCCACGATCGACTCGCACATGGCATCGAGCGCGCGCTGCTGCTGAGCGTCGAGCGCGCCGAGCTTCGGCAAGGCCTTTTGCTTCTCGCGCAGGACCGTTTCGCGCACGCGCTCTCGCAACGCCACGATCGTGGGCGTGAGCTCGAGCGTGCGCAGCCACTTGTCGTAGCTCAGCGCCTCTTCTTCCACGATCGTGTGGGCCGCGCCCGCAGCCCGCTCGCGCGCACTGAGATTCTCGTGCGACACGCGCTTGAGGTCGTCCATGTCGTAGAGGAACACGTTGCGCAAGCCTTCGACGCGCGGGTCGACGTCGCGCGGCACGGCGATGTCGATGATGAAGAGCTGGCGCCACTTGCGCATCTTGACGACCCCGAGCATCAGCTCGTAGCTGATGACGAAGCCTTCTTTGGCGGTCGAGGTGATCACGACGTCCGCA
>JBIOJD010000063.1:0-13263 GCA_044450485.1 Polyangiales bacterium
CGCAGGTCGAAGCGGATGCGCTGGAAGAACTGGCCGGCGGCGACGTCGGTGTGCTGGCTGGCGTCGAGGATGTTCAGGCCGTGGCCGTACAGGAGCTGACCGAGCGCGGCCACGAGCCCTTTGCGATCAGGACACGAGACGAGCAGCGTGGCGGTGTCGGCGGCGGGCGTGGTCTTCATGAAGAGTCCTGGCACGCTACCCCGCGCCGCGATGGCGTCAACCCCGGATGCGGTGGCCATGGTAACGTCGGCGGGCGATGTACACCCTCTACTACTACCCGTCCAACGCCAACCTGGCTCCGCACATGCTGCTCGAAGAGATCGGCGCGCCCTATCGGCTCGTCCTGGTCGATCGCGACAAGGAAGCACACAAATCGTCCGAGTATCTGAAGCTCAATCCGGCGGGCCTCATCCCGGTGCTGGTCGACGGCGACCTCGTGCTGCCCGAGACCGCGGCGATCTGCATGCACTTGGTTGACAAGCACCCTGATATTGGCCTCGCGCCGCCATTGGGGACGGCCGAGCGTGCGCACTTCTACCGCTGGCTCGTCTACCTCACCAACACGCTCCAAGCGGAGATCCTCATCCACGCGTACCCCCAGCGGCTCGCCGATGACGAAGCGGGCGCGCAGGCGGTCAAGCGGCATGCTCAGGCACGCATCAGCGGCATGCTCGACTTGATCGAGCGCCATCTCCTTCAGCGCGGCCCATGGATGCTCGGTGCCAGCTACTCGGCGGTCGATCCGTTCCTGTTCGTGCTCTGCCGCTGGACACGCAACATGCCGAGCCCTGCACGCAGCCGCCCGCACATCAAGGCGCTTCTAGATGCGATGATGGAGCGGCCCGCGGTCCAGCGAGCGCACGCGCAGGAGGAGCTGGTGCCGCCTTTCTATTGAGCGGTGATCCCAGGCTGACGAGCCCGGTCTGAACATCGCTCTCAGGCATGGAGAGCGATCGCGCCCTGGCGCAGGACGACCGGTTGGCCCGAGCTCACGTCGACGATGGTCGACGGCCGTCCCCCGGGCACCTTGCCGGACACAACCGCCGCAAGCCCGCCGCCGAACGCGGCGCGCAGCTCGGCCTCGGTCGACAGCGGCGACTTGCCGCTCGGGTTCGCGCTGGTCGCGGTGAGCGGGCCGCCGAACGCGGTCACGAGATCGAGCGCCGGGCTCGGGCCCGGCACGCGCACGGCGACCTTGCCGTCCTTGACCAGCGGCGCGGGCACGTGTGCTTGCGCGTGCAGCACGAGCGTGAGCGGCCCGGGCCAGTAGCGCGTCGCGAGCTCGACCGCGATCGCCGGCAGGTCGCGGACGAACCGCATGGCCACCTCCAGCGAAGGCACGATCAGCGGTAGCGGCTCGTTCGCCGGTCGACCCTTGAGCTCGAGCACGCGCTGCACCGCGCGCTCGTTGCTGGCGTCCGCGAGCAAACCCATCAGCGTCTCGGTCGGGCACGCGACGATCAACCCGGCGCGCAGGAGCTCGACGTACGCTTTCATGAGGAGCGACGCGCACGCCAACCGATGTCGCGACGGTATTGCATGCCGTCGAAGTGGATCCGGTCGACGGCAGCGTAGACGCGCTCGGCCGCGCCGTCGATGCTCGCACCGCGTGCAGTGACCGCGAGCACGCGTCCGCCGGAGGTCACGATCTCGTGACCCTCACGCCGTGTGCCAGCGTGCAGCACGTCGACACCTTCGACCTGTGCCGCGGCTTGCAAGCCCGTGATCTTGCGTCCCTTGGCGTAATTGCCCGGATAGCCGTCGGCTGCGAGCACGACGCACATCGCCGCGGGCGCTTCCCACTTCACGGTCACCCCGCGCAGGTCGCCGCGCGCGGCGCCGAGCAGAAGCGGGAGCAGGTCGCCTTGGTAGCGCGCGAGCATGACCTCGGTCTCGGGGTCGCCGAAGCGCGTGTTGTACTCGATCACGAAGGGCTCTCCGTCCGAGATCATGAGCCCGATGAAGAGCGCGCCGCGGTACGCGATGCCATCCGCCCGCAGACCGGCGAGCGTCGGGCGAACGACGCGCTCGAGGATCTTGCTCTCGATCTCGGCGCTCACCACGGGCGGCGGCGAGTACGCGCCCATGCCGCCGGTGTTCGGTCCGCGATCCCCGTCGAGCAGCCGCTTGTGATCTTGCGCGGCGGCTAGCGGCAAGAAACGCTCGCCGTCGATCACGACGTGAAAGCTCACCTCTTCACCGAGCAGGCATTCTTCGAGCAGAACCGTGTCGCCTGCGGCGCCGAGCTCGCGCCGGCGCATCAGACGCTCGATCGCGTCGATCGTCTCCTGCACGCTGGCGGCGACGATTACGCCTTTGCCTGCGGCGAGCCCGTCGGCCTTGACCACGAGCGGCCGTCCGGCCGCGCGGGCATATGCGATCGCGGCGTCCGCGTCGCGGAAGATCTCGGCTGCAGCAGTCGGAACGCCGTGCCGCAGCATGAACCGCTTGCTGTACGCCTTGCTGCCCTCGAGCGCGGCGCCTGCCTTGCCTGGTCCGAAAGCCAGGATGCCGGCTTCGGCCAGCGCATCGCACAGCCCGGCGACGAGCGGTGCTTCCGGACCCACCACCACGAAGTCGATCGCACGCGCCTTCGCCAGCTCGACCACCGCCGCAACGTCCTCTGGATCGACCGCGACGTTGTCGGCCACGGCTGCCGTGCCGCCGTTGCCAGGAGCGCACACCACCCTGGTCACGCTCGGGGAGCCCGCTAGCTTGCTCGCGAGCGCGTGCTCGCGGCCACCGCTGCCGACGACCAGAACCCTCACGCCGCGGGCCCTCGGCGACCGAAGTACTCGGCGATCGCACGGTCATAAGCAGCGGTGTGCGCGAACGCCTTGCAAGCGAGCTCGGCACGGAGCGCATCGGACAAGCCGGTCTCGCTCGACGCCGCGACGCGCTCGTAGTCGCCAGGATCGACCACGACACCCACGCGCGGATGGTTCTTGGCGGCCGCCCTGATCATGCACGGCCCACCGATGTCGATGTTCTCGAGCACCTCGGCGTGAGCGGCCCCGCGCACCACCGTAGCCTCGAATGGATACAGGTTGCACACCACGAGATCGATCGGCGCGCCGCCGATGGCCGCGAGGTCGGCGCGATCAGCGGGAAGCTCGCGCATCAGCAAGCCGCCGTGCACGCGTGGGTGCAGCGTCTTGACGCGACCCTCCATGATCTCCGGCGAGCCCGTGTACTCAGAGACGTCGGTCACTGCGATGCCCGCCTCACGCAAGGTGCGAGCGGTGCCGCCGGTCGAGAGGATCGTGACGCGCAGCGCGGCCAAGCGCTTGCACAGCTCGACCAGGCCACGCTTGTCCGACACCGAAACCAGCGCTCGCTCGACACGGGCCATGCTCACACCTGACGCCGCCCCGCGACGGTTGCGACCAAGCGCTCGCGGCCACCGGGGGCAAAACGACCCGCGCGCAGGGCCGGGATAGCCGACCGGGCCAGCCGCAGTCAACGCCGCCACGCAAATGCACTCTGGCCTCCTGAGCCGGCTCGCGCTATGCATCTGCGTCCGATCGCGCAGCCAGACCCCACATGTGGGCGGCCGCAACCCGGCTTGCATCCGACGCGACATCGAGAAGTGACGTAAACTGGACACGCCGCCCTCTCATCGAGAACCTGCGGCCTCGGGACCCCGATCCCAAGTGAGCTTGACTTAGATGGCTACGGAAGGAAGCAGAGCGCGCCTCGCAATCGAGGTGTGGAAGTCCGGCCACGCGAGCCCACTCGGGTTGCTTTTCCGCGCCGCCGCCAGCGCGATCAGCACGCCGTTCTACCGCTTTTACGAGCGGTGGCTCAGCGCTCAGGTCTCGACCTGGCGCGTGCCGCGCCACATCGGCGTGATCATGGACGGCAACCGGCGCTTCGCGAAGGCGCTCGGCACCCGTGACGTCGCGCTCGGGCACAAGCTCGGCGCCGACAAGCTGCGCGAGGTGCTCGACTGGTGCTTCGAGCACGACATCCCGGTGGTCACGGTTTGGGGCTTCTCGCTCGACAACTTCAACCGCGACTCGGCGGAGGTGCGCCAGCTGCTCGAGCTGTTCGAGCAGAAGACGCGCGAGATGACCGAAAGCTCGGACGTTCACGACAATCAGGTGCGCGTGCGCTTCATCGGCCGGCGCGATCTGCTGCCCGCGAGCTTGCAGGAGGCCATTGCCGCGCTCGAGCGAGTGACGGCAGGCTACGAGCGCTTCGTGCTCAACATCGCCCTGGCCTACGGCGGCCGCGAAGAGATCTCGGACGCGTTCCGCGACTACTTGCAGCAGCAGCTCGGCAGCGGCAAGGATCTGCGCGAGGCGATCGCGGGCTTCAACCACAAGGCCGTGGAACGCTTTCTGTACACGTCGGGACTGCCGGAGCCCGATCTCATCATCCGCACGAGCGGCGAAGTTCGGATGAGCGGCTTTCTGATGTGGCAGAGCGCGTACTCGGAGTATTACTTCTGCGACACCAACTGGCCCGCGTTCCGCAAGATCGACTTCCTGCGCGCGCTCCGTTCGTACGACGAGCGCCAGCGCCGCTTCGGCAAGTAGAGGGAAGATTCACCCCGCGGGTGCCCGCAGCAACAGGGCGCCGAGCGGAGGCAGCGTCAGCTCGAGAGAGCACGGCCGGCCGTGCCATGGCTGTGCGGATGCCTGGACGGCCCCTAGATTGCCTGCGCCACTGCCCCCGTACACCGCAGCGTCTGTGTTGAGCAGCTCTTCGTAGTGGCCGGGCCGATCGACACCGACGCGGTAGCCTCGACGCAGCACGGGCGTGCAGTTGAGCACCGCCAGAACCTGCTGCTCGTCGTGCAGCGACAGCCGCATGAACGCGAACACGCTCTGCTCCGAGTCGTTCGCCTCGACCCATGAGAGGCCCGAAGCCTCGCAGTCGCGCTCGTGCAGGGCGGGCTGCTCGCGATAGACGCGATTGAGGTCGCGCACGAGCTGCTGAACGCCTCGGTGGGGCTCGTACGCGAGCAAATGCCAGTCGAGGCTGCGGTCATGGTCCCACTCGGCGCGCTGCGCGATCTCGGCGCCCATGAAGAGCAGCTTCTTGCCCGTCTGCGCGTACAAGTAGGCGAGCAGCAGACGCAGATTGGCAAACCGTTGCCACTCGTCACCCGGCATCTTGTGCAGCAGCGAGCCCTTGCCGTGCACGACCTCGTCGTGTGACAGCGGCAGCACGAAGTTCTCGTGCCCGGCGTATAGCGAGCGGAACGTGAGCTCGTTGTGGTGGAACTTGCGGTGCACCGGCTCGCGCTGCATGTAGCCCAGCGTGTCGTGCATGAACCCGAGGTCCCATTTGAGACCAAAGCCGAGCCCGCCGAGATAGGTGGGTCGTGACACCATCGGCCAGGAGGTCGACTCTTCGGCGATGGTCTGCACCCCGGGAAACCCGGCGTAAACGGCGCGGTTGAGCTCTTGCAGGAGGCTCACCGCTTCGAGGTTCTCGCGGCCGCCATGGACGTTTGGAATCCACTCGCCGTCCTTGCGCGAGTAGTCGCGGTAGAGCATCGAGGCTACGCCGTCCACCCGCAGGCCGTCGGCGTGATACTTGTCGAGCCAGTAGAGCGCGCTCGAGATCAGAAAGCTTCGCACCTCGTTGCGGCCGTAGTTGAAGATGAAGCTCCGCCAATCGGGGTGAAAACCGAGGCGTGGATCCTCGTGCTCGAACAGGTGCGTTCCGTCGAAGAAGCCGAGCCCGTGCTCGTCGGTCGGAAAGTGAGCAGGCACCCAGTCGAGGATCACGCCGACGCCGTGACGGTGCAGCTCGTCGATCAAGTACATGAGATCTTGGGGCGTTCCGTAGCGACTGGTCGGGGCGAAGTACCCCGTCACCTGGTAGCCCCACGACGCCGTGAGCGGATGCTCCATCACCGGCATCAGCTCGACGTGCGTGAAGCCCATCTCGGTCACGTACTGGCACAACCGAGGCGCGAGCTCGCGGTAGCTCAAACTCCGTGCGCCGTCTTCGACCATGCGCATCCACGAGCCGAGGTGCAGCTCGTAAATCGCGATCGGAGCAGAAAGGGCGTTGCGCTCGGCGCGGCTGCGCACGTAGTCGGCGTCGCGCCAGGCGTAGTCGAGCGACCAAACGATCGACGCGGTCGCGGGCGGCGTCTCGTGGTGCACGCCAAACGGGTCGGTCTTGTCGACTTGGTACCCGCGTTGATGCGACGCGATGTGGTACTTGTAGCGCGCGCCCTGCGCTGCGCCCGGCACGAAGCCTTCCCAGATGCCGGAGCGGCCGCACGCGTGCAACGGCGACGCCCCGCGATCCCAGGCGTTCCAGTCGCCGGCGACCGAGACCTTGGCCGCGTTCGGGGCCCAGACGGCGAAGTGCGTCCCGCTTCGGCCTTCGACCCTGCCAAGATGCGCGCCGAGCTTGTCGTACAGCCTGTAGTGCGTGCCCTCGTTGAACAGATGCAGGTCGTCGGCCGTGAGCCGCGACGTGCCACCCTGCAAGCCGTTCGAGTCAGCCACGTCGCACGTCGGGCAGGGGCAGGGCCAGCCGCGGCACGACGTTGGTGCGAATCACCTCGGGCCACGCGAAGGTCTTGGCCGTGCTACGGCCCGCGCGACGCAGCGAAGTGGCATAGGCCTCGTCGGCTTCGACCTGGCGGAAGAGCTCGACGAACTCGGACGGCTCGGAAGTCTGGAGCACGAGCGCGTTGCGACCGGACATCGCGTAGTCCTCGCCCGAGCAGCCGGTACACGCGATGCCGCCGGCGGCCATGGCTTCGAGGCCGACCAGGCCGAACGGCTCGTGCTCGCTGTTGGCGAGCACCACATCCGACGCGCGAAACAACGCCCGCCTGCTGTCTTGATCGACATAGGTGGCGAGATTGACCACGTCCGCCTGCTCCAGGTCCGACAGGGCATGCACGAGCCCGCGAGGACCGCCGTCGGAATATCCCCTGTCCACGATGCGCAGGCCGGCGTCGCGCATCGCCTGCAGCACCTCGACACCGTGCGGCTCGCGGCCTCCGCGTGCGATGAATAGCGGGCTCATGCCGAGCTTTCGCAGCTCAGCGACGATCTCCACCGAGCCGAGCCAACGCTTGTCGGGATCCCAGCGCGCCATCTTGGTGATCGCCGTGCGGCCGGCGAAGGCGCGGCGTAGGTGCGCAACCGCAGATCTGTCGGGCGGCAGATACGAGTCGGGCGAGAGGCCGTTCGGGATCGCGATGCTCTCGACGCCCTCGGCCTTCATGAGTTGCTTCATGTAGCGGCTGACGGTCGTGATGACCGCGGCCTCGCGCAGCCGTGCCCAATCGATGTTCTCGAAGCCGAAGATGTTGTTGGCGTTCCAGAAGATGCGCACGCGGTCGCGCAGGCGCGCCTCGCGCAGCAAGTGGTCGAGGTGCAGCACCGCATCGACGGTCTGCCATTCCTCGGCCAGCACTACCCCCAGGCCGCCTTCGCGCAGGTGCGGCAAGAGGTGCTGCGAGAGCAACAGAGGCGGCAGCGAGGCCGCGTAGTCGGGAACCTTCGAGGCCTGGCCGTCGTAGACGCCGTTCGGATGGTGCCGACTCAGCCATTGACAGAAGCGGTGGAGGTCGAGGCCGTCGCGCAGCTCGTGTCCTGCCAGCGCCGGGTCGCCCACGAACCAGAGGTGACTCTCGTGCCCAGCGCCGACCAGCGCCTCGCAGATGCCGGCGACGCGGGTCTCGAGCCCTCCGATGCGGGCGTAGGGGTCCGGTCCCTCGAACGAAAGCACGTGAAACTGCACGCCGTCGGGGATCCCGAGCGCGGGCAGATCGTGCTGGTGCTCGGGCGCGTCGACCGCATCGTCGAGCGCGCGTAGCTCTGGGCGTTTCACGCTCTGAACGGGCTCGACGAGCCCGCGGGCGCTCGGATGAGTTTTCATCGATCCTCAGCAGTCCACACAGGACGTTCAGCTTAGCAGGACGATCGTTTCCGTGGCGTTGCAGACGGGTGGCAATTTAGGCACCGCTCGCGGAAACGCCAGCCACGAGGCCGCCACCCGCTTCCGCTTTGCTTCTAGCCCCTCACGCTCGCCGTCTGGGTGCGCGAGGCAGGTAGGTACATGTGCCGCGTGTAGTCCATGACCATGCGGTCCGCGTTGTAGCGCCAGGCCAGCGTCTTGAGGGCGTGCTTGACCATGCGCAACCAGCGGATGGGAATCGCCTGGCCGTCGCGCTCGTAGTACAGGGGCACCACCTGCTGCTCGAGCGTGTTGAGCAGGGCACTGGCGTCCCGTTCGTCCTGGTGCCGCGGGTTCGCCAGGACCACCGGGTCGCCGTACGCGAAGCCGTTGCTGGTGTCGTAGGCCTCGTCCCACCAGCCGTCGAGCGTCGAGCAATTGAGGGCCGCGTTGAACACCGCCTTCATACCGCTCGTGCCACACGCCTCCTGCGGCCGGCGCGGTGCGTTGAGCCAGAGGTCGCACCCTTCGACCAGGTGCAGGCTCACGTTCTTGTCGTGGTCCTCGAGCAGCACGACGTGGTCGCGCAGCTCGGGCATCCGACTGATCTCGGTCAGACGGCGCAAGATGCCCTTGGCGGGCTCGTCGGCGGGATGCGCCTTGCCCGCGAAGATGATCTGCACGGGCTGCTCGGGGTTCACGAGCAGGCGCTTGGCGCGCTCGAAATCCTCGAACAGCAGATAGGCCCGCTTGTAGGCCGCGAAACGACGGGCGAATCCGATGGTCAGCACCTCGGGACGAAGACTGGGAAGGGGCAGTGCGTCGCCGTTGCGCTCGCGTTGCGCTTGCACCCGCCGCTCCACGAATCCGAGCAGGCGTTGCTTGAGCACGATCTTGGTGTTCCAGAGCTGGAACTCGTCGAGGTCGTCGACCTTGCGCCAGCGGTGTGGATCGCAGAGGCGATTGCGCCAGTCAGCGCCCATGCAATCGGAGTAGACCTCGGCCAGCTCGGTCGCCAGCCAGGTGTCGACGTGCACGCCGTTGGTGATGTGGCCGATCGGGACCTCTGAGGGACGCTGGCTCGGCCACAAGCTCTGCCACATGCGTCGCGACGTGATGCCGTGCAGAGAGCTCACGGCGTTCGCGCGTCGCGAGAGCTTGAGCGCGAGCGTGGTCATGCAGAACTCCTCGGACGGGTTGTCGGGATTCACGCGTCCGAGCCCGAGCAGGTCGTGGTCCGACAGCCCGAGGCGTTGCTGCAGCGGCTTGAGATAGTGCAGCGCATGACCCGGCTCGAAGAAGTCGTGGCCTGCCGGCACCGGCGTGTGCGTCGTGAACACGGTGTGCTCTGCCACGTCGTCCGCGCAGTCGTTGAAGCCGAGCCCGGTCAGCTCCATGCGCTCGGCCACGGCCTCGAGCGTCGCGAACGCACAGTGACCCTCGTTCAAGTGCAGCACCCCGGGCCGAACGCCGAGCGCGCGCAACGCGCGATAGCCGCCCACGCCGAGCGCCAGCTCCTGTACGATGCGCGTGTCCTTGTCGCCGCCGTAGAGCCGAAACACGCGCGCCGAGCCCGGATTGCTCTGGCGCTCGTAGAGGTCGAGCAGGACCAAGGTGCAGCGTCCGACGTGCGCGCGCCAGATCTCCGCCGTGAGCGACTCGTCTCCGGTTGGAATCACCACCGTCAACACGCGACCATCCGGACCACGCATCGGCTCGATCGGCACGATCGAGGCATCGAGGTCGTTGTAGATCTCGATCTGCCGGCCTTCGGCGTCGATCTGCTGATGGAAGTAGCCCTGTCGATACAGCAGCGTCACCCCATAGGTGGGCACGCCGAGATCGGAGCAGGCCTTGAGATGGTCGCCCGCGAGCACCCCGAGGCCGCCCGAGTAGATCGGCAGCGACTCGTGGATGCAGAACTCGAAGCTGAAGTAAGCGACCGGCGCGGACATCAGGCCTGGCGCGTTCCAGCTCGTCCAGTGCTTGTCGCTCTTCAGGTAGTCCTGCAAGTGCTTCTCGGCCCGGATGGTCTGCGCGAGCACGCTCGCGTCGCCAGCCTTGTGCTCGAGCGTCCGCGGCTCGACCCGCTTCAGGAACTCGATCGGGTTGTGATTGACCTCGCGCCAGAGATCGACGTCTATCGCGCGGAAGATCTCTCTCAGCTCGTCGTTCCAGCTCCAGCGCAGATTCTGGGAGAGGCGGTATAGGCGCGCTCGCAAGTCAGGCACATTCGGCTCCAGGGTCGCGTTTTCGAGTACAGTAGTGGGTATCGATATAGCATTGGAAGTCGTGATCCTGCCGGGCAATCCGGATCCGCTCGGTGCGACCTGGGACGGCCGCGGGGTGAACTTCGCGGTATGGTCGGAGCACGCGAGCCGGGTCGAGCTCTGCCTGCTCGACGCGCAGACCGACGAAGAGCGGACGTGCATCCCGCTCCCGTGCAAGACCGAGGGCGTCTTCCACGGCTACCTGCCAGGCGCAGGGCCAGGCCAGCGCTACGGCTTCCGCGCGCACGGACCCTACGCGCCGCGCGAGGGACAGCGCTTCAACCCCAGCAAGCTGCTGCTCGATCCGTACGCGCTCGCGATCGATCGTGAAGCGCGCTGGCACGAGCTGCTCGGCGGGTACCTCGCAACCGAGCCCGACGGCGATCAACCCGACCTGCGTGACAGCGCGCGCGTCACGCCGCGCTGCGTGGTCGTGGACCCGCGCTTCGACTGGGAGGACGACCAGCCGCCGAAGATCCCCTGGCGCGACACCCTGATCTACGAGTGTCACGTCAAGGGCCTGACGGCGCTGCACGACGGCGTCGCGCCCGAGCAGCGCGGGCGCTTTCTCGGCTTGTGCAGCGAGCCCGTGCTCGCGCACTTGCAAGCGCTCGGCGTGACGGCTGTCGAGCTCATGCCGGTGCAGCACGGATACAGTGAGCGGTTTCTGGTCGAACGCGGTCTGCACAACTACTGGGGCTACAACACGTTGGGATTCTTCGCGCCGGACGCGCGCTTCGCCAGCGGTGGCGGAGGGGACCAGGTCCGCGACTTCAAGACGATGGTGCGCACGCTGCACGCGGCCGGCATCGAGGTGATCCTCGACGTGGTCTACAACCATTCGGGCGAAGCCGACGCGCTCGGACCGACGCTGTGCTTTCGAGGTCTGGGCAACGACAGCTACTATCAGCTCGAGCCCGACGATCGCCGGCGCTACGTCGAGCACACCGGCTGCGGCAACACCCTCCATCTGCGACGACCGCGGACGCTGCAGCTCGTGACAGACAGCCTGCGCTACTGGGCCGAGCAGATGCACGTCGACGGCTTCCGCTTCGACCTCGCGCCCGCGCTGGTGCGAACCGAGCAAGGCGCGGACGTGACGCAGGGCCTGTTCGCGCTGCTCGCGCAAGATCCCGTGCTGCGCCGCGTGAAGCTGATCGTCGAGCCGTGGGACACCAAGGGCCACGAGCTAGGGCGTTTTGGCCGCGGTTTCGCCGAGTGGAACGACCGCTACCGCGACTCCGTACGGCGCTTCTTTCGAGGCGACTCCGGGCAGCGGGGCGAGATCGCGACGCGGCTCTCGGGCAGCTCGGAGCTGTTTGCGCCGCGGCCGCCACACGCGAGCGTGAATTTCGTCACCTGCCACGACGGGCTCACGTTGCGCGACCTCGTGAGCTACGAGCGCAAGCACAATCGCGACAACGGTTGGGAAGATCGCGACGGCACCGACGACGATCTGAGCCGCAACCATGGCGTCGAAGGTCCCACGACGCAGCCCGAGATCCTGCAGCTGCGCGACCGCGTCGCACGCAGCATGCTCGCGACGCTCGCGCTGTCGCTGGGCACCCCAATGCTGCAGGCGGGCGACGAGCTCGGCCGCACTCAACGGGGCAACAACAATGCCTATGGTCAGGACGGAAACACCAGCTACGTGAACTGGACGCTCGGCCCCCGCGAGCGCGCGCTGCTCGAGCACGCGCGGCAATGCTTCGCTTTGCGCCGCTCGCTCGGCGCGCTGCGCCGTACCGCACACTTCGACGGTGAGGTCGCGCGCGGCACTTCGCTGAGGGACGTGACTTGGCTGGGACAGAACGGCGCGGAGCTGCGTGGCGAGGATTGGGCGGACGCCGAGGCCAAGACGCTCGCAATGTGGATCTGCGGGCACGACCCGCAGGGACGGCCCGACCCCGCGCGACCGAGCCACCTTCTGCTTCTGAACGGGGGCGAGCACAGCGCACGCTTCCAGCTGCCGGCAACGCTGCGGGGAACGCTGCGCGTGCTGCTCGACACCGGCGCGACCGAGCACGCCGGCGAGCGGCTGCAGCGCGCGAGCGTGGAGGTGGCCGCGCACGCACTGTGCTTGATCGAGCACGAGGCGAACGCGCATGCATGAGCGGACGGAGCTGCACGCGCTCGCGCAGAGCTGCGGCATCGGGCGGTTCTACGCGGGCTACGACGGGGGGCAGCGCGTCGTCGGCGACGCTACGCTCGAAGCGCTGCTCGCTGCGCTCGGCCTCGACGCCTCGACGGAGGCACGGGCGAGCGAGAGTCGGGAAGCGCTGGTGCGGGCCGAGATCGAGCCGGGCATGGCAGCGGTTCGCGTCGCGCGAGTGGGGGCGCCCGATCTCGCGCTGGTCCAGGTGCGACTGCCCGAAGGGGCGCACGGTCCCTGGCAATATGCGCTCGAGCTCACGCTCGAAGACGGCGTGCGACGCGAGGCCTCGGGCGAGCTCAGCGCCGAGGCAAACATGGTGTCTTTGCCCCTGCCCGCCGCAACGGAGGTCAGCTTCGGCTACCACGCGCTGCGCTGTTCGCTCGAGCAAGGCGGTCAGTCCTTCTGCTTCACACAGGACTTGATCGTCGCACCTCCAAGCTGCGTGCGCGTCTCCGAGCTGATCGGCGAGCGCCGGGCAGTCGGCCTGTGGGCTCACCTCTACAGCCTGCACAGTGAGCGCAGCGCGGGCGTGGGTGACCTGAGCGACTTGCGCGAGGTGCTGAGCTGGGCGGCCGACCAGGGGATCGAGCTTTTCGGCATCAATCCGTTGCACGCGACCGATGGCGATTCACGCGAGGTCAGCCCGTACTACCCGCTCAGTCGCCTTTACCGGGATCCGATCTATCTCGACGTGGACGCGTCGCTCGCGCGCGCCGGAGTGGGTGCGCTCGCAGTCCCAGGCGAGCGCTCGGCTCTGAACGCGAGCGCGCGGGTGGACTACCCGTCGGTGCGCACGTACAAGCGCCGCGCGCTCGAGGTCGCGCACGCAGTCTTTGCCCAAATCCACCGCGGCAAAGGCACCCAGCTCGGCCGCGCCTACGCCGCGTACCGCAGCCGACAGGGCGAGCCGTTGCGCCACTTCGCCACGTTCTGCGCGCTGCGCGAGCAGCTGTGCGC
>JBIOJD010000064.1:0-13094 GCA_044450485.1 Polyangiales bacterium
CTCGACCAGGAGCTCACCGCAGCAAGGACGGTGCTGAGCGAACGTCAGCGTCAGGAGGATGAGCGGGCAGCCCAACGCGATGAGCAGCAGCGCGCGCTCACCGAACGCTTCACCCAAACGAGCGCCACCTTGGAACAGCAGCGTGCCGCGCTAAACGAGTCGATGTCCACCTGCGCCAAGCTCGAGCAGCGCGCAACCAACTATGCGCAACGCGAGGCCGAAATCGCCGACTTGCGTGCACAGCTCGTTACGTCGCGGGCTGAGATCGCCGACAAGGTCAGCGAGCTCGCCGTCCTCAGCGAGCAGCTCGAAGGCGAGAAGCGCATCGCCGATGAGCGCCAGAAGATGCTCGAAACCAGCAAGCAACAGCAGGAGGAGACGCTGAAGGGAATCGCTGCGCAAGTGCTGCAACAGAACACGGAGAAATTCGAAACGAACACGAAAGTCTGCCTCACTGGGCTGCTGGCGCCCCTGGCCGAGCAGATCAAGGAACACAAGGCGCGCGTCGAAGACGCGCACAAGCGCGACATCGAAGATCGCAGCGCTCTGCGCGCCGAGCTGCAGCAGATGGTGATGGCCAGCAAGAAGCTCGACCAAGAAGCCGTCAACCTCACGCGCGCGCTCAAGGGCGGCTCGCAGGTGCAGGGCGCGTGGGGCGAGATCACGCTCGAACGCATCCTGGAGCAGAGCGGCATGCGTGACGGCGTGGAGTTCGAGCGCCAGACGACCTTCGTCGGCGACGACAACCAGCGCCTGCGTCCCGACGTGGTCGTGCGCCTGCCCGGCGGTCGTTCGGTGGTGGTCGACTCGAAGGTCTCGCTCGTCGCCTACAGCGAGTTCGTCACGGCCACCGATGACGAGTCGGCAGCAGACGCGATGCGTCGCCACATGACCGCGGTCCGCGCGCAGATCAAAGACCTCGCCGACAAGGAGTACTGGCGCATCAACAGCCTGGACACCGGCGACTACGTGCTGATGTTCCTGCCGATCGAGTCAGCCTTCGCAGACACGGTGCGCCAAGACGGCGGCCTCTTCGAAGAAGCGTTCCGGAACAACGTCGTGCTCGCCGCTCCGAGCACTCTGCTCGCGACGCTGCGCACGATCGAGCACTCCTGGCGCGTCGAGCGCCAGAACGAGACCGCGCGCGCCGTGGTGGAACAAGCCGGCAAGCTGTACGACAAGTTCTGCGGGTTCGTCGAGGATCTCGAGAAGGTCGGGACGCGCCTGCGTCTGACGCAGGAGTCGTACGACGGGGCGATGCGGAAGCTCAGCACGGGTCGCGGCAACCTGGTCCGCCAGGCCGATCAGCTGCGCAGCCTTGGGCTGAAGACCAGGCGGGCTCTGCCGAGCCGGCTCGACGACGGCGACTCGGACGCGGCCACGTCGCAGACGCCCGACGAGGACGACTCGACGGAAGCGCCTCCTTCCGCAAGACCGTGCGGGGCCGACAGACCGATGACCCGATAAAAATTGGCGGCACACGATTTCCAACGTCGCGTGGATGCTCTGATTGATGCCCGTACTGCTCGCTTTGCTCTGGGGGGCGACCAAGCTCGGTCTTTGAGCCGCGGTCACCCCTTGCGACTTTGCCCAAGACTGCGATGCTGGCCTTCGGTGGCACCGGCCATCGAACGGAGGCCACCATGGGCGACAAGTCCCCCAAATCGAAACAACGCGAACAGAAGCAGAAGGACGCGTCCGCGCAGCAGAACGCGGCCAAGGCGAAGGCCAAGCAAGCCGTGCAACCCCAGTCCGCTCCGGCCAGGGGCAAGAAGTAGCAGATAGGGCCTCGGGTGCGCGGCTCGCGTGCGCGCGACCGACTGAGGAACGCGCGGTTGACGCCCGACGGCGTGTCGTCGACGCAGCTCAACGCGGTCACCGACACGCTGGTCCCGCTGCACGCGCGGTTCTGGCGGGACGTGCAGCCGGCGCTGTTCGCCACCGCCACCACCTCGGTCACGCGGGCCACGCAGGCCTGGCCGGTCGACGTCATCGCGGTGACGCGCCCGCGGCGGGCATGCGCTCACGCTGATCCACGGCGACTTCCACCTGCTCGGCAACATCTTCTTCGCGCCGCACGCGACCGCGCCGCGCGTGATCGACTGGTCGGAGCTCAAGCCCGGGCTCGGCCCGCACGAAGTCGCGCGCGAACGAGAACGTCCGCAGCCTGCGCCGGAACGACCGCAGCGAGCGCGCTGGTCGCGGGCAGACCCGGGGGCGGAGCGCTGGCTGACTGGCCGAGCGCTATCCCGTGGCCTTCAGCCGACCACGTGCTTGAGCTTGCCGCGGAGACTCGCGAGTAGCTCCTCGGCGCGAGCCAGACCGAGGTCGAGCGCTGCGTCCACAAACTGGCTCCTTGGTGAGCGGGCACACAATCACAGGAGGGCGCGCGAGGCAACGTCGGGTTGACCAGAATGTCGAGCCGCTACCAGCCTTCTGGCTGCGTAGCTGGGCTTGAGATCGACGCGCTCCCACTTCAGGGTTGCGGTCCCGATTGCGCCGCCGCCAGCTCGGCCCAGCGTGCCAGGTTGTCCACGATCGAACGATAAGCCAACTTGCTGTCGGTCTCCGCTGGCTCGAACACGGGCACGGTCGTGGCGAAGCTACCGAGGCCGCTGTCTGCGTGCTCGAACGGACTGTCGCCCTTTGCGCTCTGCTGACCTTTGGCGTCTTTCAAATTGTGTATGTGGACGCCGAACAGCGCCAACCTGAGCTCGCGCGAACGCTTGATCTCGTAGCGAACCCACGGCCGTTGCGCAGTCTGCGCGCCGATCAGCACGACGGTGCACGAGCGACCCCTCAGACCCTGCTCAACCCATCGCTTGATCGCGAAATCGCCCGAGCGTTTGATCTTGTCCCACTCCGCAAGGTCGGCCTCGAGATTGCCTTGAAGCGCGCCGCTGCTGAGAATGCCGCCGGCCCTGGTGCGATCTGCATCGTAATGGAGACTGTAGAAGACGTGTCTGGCCATGACTGCGCGTCCTTGCGCCAGTATGGACACGTTGACTCATGACAAGCGAGCAAAGGGCTCGAGTCGGGTCTGTGGGCGACGGCCACGGGAGGCGTGCACGCTCAGCCGTGCTCGCGCATGACGGTCACGCCGCGCGGACCCTCGACGCAGATGCGCAGGCCGGGAAACCTCGGTAGGTACGCGATCGGCGGCGGGTCGCGACGGCTGCCTTTGACCATGCGCAGCAGCACCTGATTGCGGTCGAGGTCGTAGTCCGCACGGTAGGTGGCATCGCCGACACTGACGATGAGGGGATACTCGCTGTCGAGCGCGCCGCGAACTTCATACGGCAAGTCCGGAGCGATGAAGTCGGAGGCCGAGAGTAGCGCGAGGTCGTCCCCGCTCTCCACGCCCAGTGAGCACAGCCGCGCTAGCAGCCAGGCGTCGAGCGCAGGCACGGGCGCGTCCGCAGCGACCCCTCCGGGATGATCGCGCGTCGCGAGCTTCGCCGCCAACGCGGTGCGTTCGAGCCGCGCGCGCGTGGTCGCGACGGCGTCGCGAAACAAGCTGCCGCGCGTCATCAAGTCGCAGAGCGCAGCGCGGGCCAGCTCGCCTTGCGGTGTCTGTTCGCGCGTAGCGATCACGCGCTTGGCGTACACGCGCTCGATGCTGGCAGTCACGCGCTTCTTGTCGAGCTGCACAGAGCCGAGGCGATCGCGACCAAGGCCGGCGCGCGCGATGATGGAGAGCGCGATCGGCATCGCGCAGGTGACGAGCACGCGCGAATCGCGCCCTTGGCCGAAGCCGCGCGTGTCGAGCGCGATCAGCGCTTCGAGGTCGCGGACGTTGCGAGCGGCGCTCTCGCGGGCAAGCTCGATCTCCGTGCCGCCGTTGCTGAAGAAAACGACTCGGCCATGCCTGCGCGCGACGTGGCAAAGGCGTGGGTCGGCGGCGATCGCGGCACGCACCAGCGCATCGCGGTCGATCGCGCCTGGCTGCGGCGCCTCGTCCGAAAGTCCTTCGATGCGTCGCAGGCGCGCCCGCGAAAGCCGCGCCTCGCGCAACACGAAACCCGAGGCGCCGTGATCAGAGGGTTGCACAGCGCGCAGCGCCCGGATCGCAGCGCTCGCGTCGCAGCCGGCTGCGCGCAGGTCTTCGTCTCTGCCGAGGTCCGACTGCGCGGCGACAAACAGGGGCCGACCGACCGACAGCACGGAAACCAGATCGATCATGTCCTCGACACAGCCGTGCTGCCGTGCCGCGACCAGCAAGCGTGCGTGGTGCGGATCGATCGGCAGCGCGAACAGCCCGCGACCGCTGTCGCTGAGCGCGGCATCGCCGTTCAGCGCGCCCCAGGCCGTTAGATCGGCGCGCGCGGCTTCCAGCGCATAAGGCTTGGGCGCATCGAGCAGAGGGAGTGTTTCGACACGCTCACCCCATGCCGCGGCCGTCAGCAAGAGCGGCACGAGCGACTCGCGGTGAATCTCGGGCAGCGTGGTCGGGTTGAGCCGCGCTGCGGCGCTCCATAGCCGATAACACACGCCGGGCGCCGTGCGCCCCGCGCGTCCTGCGCGTTGTTCGGCGCTGTCTTCGGCGATCGGGCAAAGCGCGAGAAAGCCGCGACCATCGTGGTAGCGGGTCTGCCGCACCAGACCCGCGTCGATCACCACTCCGATGCCCGGAATCGTCAGCGAGGTCTCTGCGACGTTGGTGGCGAGGACCAGCTTTCGGCGCGGCGTGTGCTCGAAGGCGCGCCGCTGCTCGTCGAGGCTGAGCCCGCCGTGCAAAGGCACGATCGTCACGGCGCCGCGCAGCGCGTCCGCACACGCTTCGATCTCCGCCTTGCCCGGCAGAAACACCAGCACGTCGCCGGGATCTTGCGCCGCCGCGTGGAGCGCTTGCTGCACGCGTGCGGGCAGGTCGGTTGCGTTGGGTAACACATCGCGACTGGGCAGGTAGCGGACGTCCACGGGGAACGCGCGCCCGGCCGCTGTCAAATGCACGCCGCCAATGTGCGAGGCCACGCGCTCGCCCTCGAGTGTTGCGGACATGACCACGAGCCCCGCGCGCCGGCGGCGCAGCAGCAGCGCGAGCAGCAGGTCGACCTCCAGGCTGCGTTCGTGAAACTCGTCGAGAATGACCGTGCGCGCGCTGTCGAGCAGCGCGCGATTGCGCAGCACGAGGCCGGGCGTGGCGTACACGATCCGGGTCGCGTCGCTCGCCACGTGCTCGTCACGAACCAGGTAGCCGACGCCATCCCCCAAGCGCGTCTGCTCGAGCCGCGCTACGTGCGCGGCAAGGCTTCTGCAGGCGATGCGACGCGGTTCTATGACCAGCACGCGCCCCTGGCACCAGCGCGGCACTTGCGTGGACTTACCCGAGCCCGTCGGCGACGAGAGCACCACCGGCTGCTCTGAGAGAGCGGCGACGAACGCAGCGCGGATGGCGTGGACTGGGAGCTCTGAATCGGAGGTCAACGCCACGAGGTGTATCACCTTCCAAGGGCGCGGAGCGGCGGCTGCGGGCGCGTAACGCTGCCGTGGGAGCTTTGCTCAGCAGAGCGAGTCGTGCGAACGTGTAGCACTGCCTTCGGCAGCTGAGCACGGCGGCGTAGCCGCCGGCTGACCAAGCTCGAAGAGGTCACAGTGGGCCACTGGTGGGCGTGATCGAGTACTGGCACGCTCTCATCGCGGCAGCGACCGCCGAGGTTTGATGCGACAACTCGCTCCCCTATTGACGGAACATGTGGTGAAGCCCCTGAACGAGCTCGGAGTGCCGATCGATCTCCGCGGGGTCCAGGCCGGCATGTTGTTGATTCCGGCTCTCATGGTTGCGGGAGCCCTCGTTCACGCCTGGTTGAAGAAGCGGCGCCAGATGAAGGACGCGGGGATGTAGGCGCCTGGACACGCGGTCCTCGTGCTTGCACGCCGCCACCAGCTCTCGAGGCCGCCGCTCGGTCTCTTGGGTTCACTCGAAGCGGTTGGTCATGACTTCCCAGCTGTCGGAGCTGCCGCCGCGCTGGAACCGAGGTCGATGGCTGACGCGCGGGCGTTGCCGCTCTGGCATCTCGGTGCAACCTCGTTCGGGATCATGATCTGCAACGACATCTGGTATCTCGAGCCCGCGCGTGTGCTTGCAGCGCGCGGAGCCGCGGTGATCGATCTTCGTTCCGTCCAACAGCGGCCACGTGCGCGACTCGGCATCGGCTGACGTGCTGCGGGCTCGCGCGCGGACGTCGAGCCCGAGCGCCGACACAGCCAAGACCCGAGGGGTTGGGACGGGCACACGAACGCCGCGGTGAGCGACGCCTTCGTACGCTTCTGGCGCGAGGGCGACTGAGAACGAGGACCAGATCAGCGAGACTCGCTGCGCGCACACGACGAAAGAAGCGCTACGCCTGCAGCTCAGGCAACGTGCCCAAAACGTGCCCAGGCCACCCCCCCCAACGCGCCCAAGTACTACGAATCACAGGCTCCGGAGGTAGGGCTCGAACCTACGGCCAATCGGTTAACAGCCGATCGCTCTACCACTGAGCTACTCCGGAAAGAGGGCGCACAAGATATCGCCGGGGGGGTGGGTGTCAAGCGCGCGGCGACGGGGTTTCGGCGCCTCCGCGGCAGGTGCGGACGGTGCTCAATCGGGGAGGCGTTCGATGATGTGAAAGCCGAACTCGGTCTCGACCACGCCGCTGTGCTGACCGGGCGCGAGCGCGAAGAGCGCCTGCTCGAAGGGCATGGCGAGCACGCCGCGGGCCTGGAGGCCGACGTCGCCGCCGTTTTTGGCGGAACTGTCTTCGGACGAGCTGCGTGCGAGCGCGGCGAAGTCGGCGCCGACGTCGAGCTTGTGCAGCAGCGCGGTGGCGAGCTTCTGCGCGTCTTGCTTGCTGCGCTTGGTTTGCTTGGGCGCGTTCTTCGCACCTTTGTACCGGATGAGAATGTGGCGGCCGTGTGCCTTTTCCACGGCGCAGCGGCGCAGGAGCACGTAGCCGTAGTCGGCTTCGATGGGCGCGAGGGCGACTTGCCCGACCTTCAGCCCGAACACGGGGCCGAGCAGGACGTGGTGTAGCGCGGGCCAATCCTGGCGCGTGAAGCTGCCCATGATGCCGCCGTGAGGTGCGCTCGAGGGCGCATCGGACTCGGCGCGCGCGAGCTCGGCGAAATCGGCGCCAGCGGTGAAGATCTTCGAGAGCAGCTCGAAGGCGCGATTGCCGGCCGCGGCTTTATCGCGCTGCACCTCCGGCTTGGCGTGAGCCGCGCCCTTGTACGCGATGACGATGATCTGGCCACACGCCTCTTCGCTCGCGGAGGGCGGCGCGGGTGCAGGGGCTGGCGGCGGAGGAGCAGGTGCCGCCGCGGGCGGTGGCGCGGGCGCAGCCGGTGGGGGCGTTGGAGGAGGCGCGGGTGGCGGCCCGGAGCAAGCGAGCAGCAGGCCCCACGAAAACGCGAGCGGAAGGTAGCGCATGGACCTCCTATATAGGCAGAGCCCGGGGCTTGCGCGCAAGCGCCCGCGAAGGCCGCGCGCTGGGGAGGCCCCGGCGCAGGCTCTGGCCGCTGCTCCGCTTTCGGGCTACAAGGCGACCTCGCATGGCCGAACGAACCAAGCCCGAGCAGTCCAAGGTGCGGGTCGGGATCCTGACCGGGAGCCCGAGCGATCTCGAGGTCGTGGGCAAGGCGCGTACGACGCT
Organism: Polyangiales bacterium; assembly: GCA_044450485.1. Taxonomy (GTDB): domain Bacteria; phylum Myxococcota_A; class Polyangia; order Polyangiales; family JAFGIB01; genus CAVZVA01. Next base: position 7,635 of record JBIOJD010000064.1, read on the forward strand.
CGAGCGCCTCGGCATCGGCTGCGAGGTCAAAGTGCTCTCCGCGCATCGCACGCCCGAACGGGTGCAGGCCTACGTGCAGCAGGCCCCCGGCCGTGGGATCGAAGTGCTGATCGCGTGCGCCGGCATGGCCGCGCACCTCGCGGGCGCAGTCGCGGCACAGACGTTTTTGCCGGTCATCGGTGTGCCGCTCGCTTCGGGCGCGCTAGCAGGCGTGGACGCGCTGCTCGCCACGGTGCAGATGCCGCCGGGCATTCCGGTGGCGACCGTGGGCGTGGACGGTGCAAGCAACGCCGCGTACCTCGCGGCGCGCATCCTCGCGCTGCACGATTCGAAGATCCGCGCGGCGCTCGAAGCCGACCTCGCCGAGCAACGCAAGAAGTACGATTGAGCGCCTGCGAGGCCGCGACGCTCAGCCCGCGCCGCTCTGTGCGCCGAACATGGCTTCGAGCGCGTCTTCGAGCCGGGGATACTCGAAGCGGTAACCGGTGATCTCGAGCCGTCGCGGCCGCACGTTGGCACCGGTCAGGAGCAGCTCGCGCGCCATCTCGGCGCCGAACATGGCCTTGAGCGCGAGCGCGGGCACGGGCAGCGGCGCGCGCTTTCCGAGCGCGTGCGCCAGCGCGTCGCAGAGCTGCGCGTTGGTCACGGGCTCGGGCGCGACGGCATTGACCGGACCCGCAAGGTCCGGATGGCGCATCGCGAAGCGCGTCGCGGACACCGCGTCCGCGAGCGCGATCCACGGCATCCGCTGCTCGCCGCCACCAAAACGCCCGCCGAGGCCGTGCCGGAACGTCGGCAGCATGCGTGCGAGCACGCCGCCCTCGGGTGTCAGAATCACGCCGAAGCGCATCTTCACCACGCGGATGCCGGCGGCGACTGCAGGCTCGGTCGCTGCTTCCCAGGCTTCGCACAGCTCTGCGAGAAAGCCCTTGCCCGGAGGGCTGTCCTCGTAGACCGCGTCGTCGCCGCGGTGACCGTAGAAGCCCACCGCAGAAGCGTTCACGAGCACGGCCGGCTTGCGCTGTAGGCCCGCGAGCGCGCGGCACAAGAGCGCAGTGCTGTCCACGCGGCTCGCCCACAGCTCGCGTTTGCGCGCCGCCGTCCAGCGGCCCTCGCCCAGATTCGCGCCCGCGAAATTCGCGACGGCGTCTGCACCTTCGAGCCGCGCTGCTTCGATCTGGCCGGCAGCCGGGTCCCAGTGGCCGAGCCCTGCCGCGTCGCCGCGGCGCGTACGGCTGAACGCCGTGACCGCAACGCCGGCCTTGAGCAGGCTGGAGATCAGCGCGGTGCCGACCAAGCCGCTGGCGCCGAGCACGCAGACCCTGGAAATCGTCGGGCTGCCCTCGGGGTAAATCGACGTGACGGGCTCGGGCATCGACCTCGTCTTGGTGGATAGCACAGCCCGGCACTAGCCAGAACCCGTCGTAGTTGGGTACGGTGCGCCACCGTGGAGATCGTATTCGTCACCTCCGAGATCACGCCTTACAGCCGTAGCGGCGAGATCGGCGACGTGTGCGCGGCCCTGCCGAAGGCCCTGCGCAGCGTCGGCCACAAGGTGACGGTCATCTCTCCGCTCTGGACGCAGATCGACGCGGCCGCCCGCGGGCTCGCTCGGCGTCTCACGGGCGTAGAAGCGGAGCTCGGCGGCAAGCGTTATGCGTGCACGCTTCATGATGGGCGCACTACGGGCGGCGTCGAGCTGCTGTTCATCGGGCAGAGCGAGCTGTTCACGTCGGGTCCCGAAGCTGGCAGCGACAGCGCGGTGAAGGCCGCGCTCGTCTTCGCCCAAGCCGCTGGGCAGGCGCTGCTCGCACGCTCGCCCGTGCCCAACGTCGTGCACGCGCACGGCTGGTTCGCGGCGGCAACACTCGTGCTGTGCGAGCGCGCGATGCCCGGAACCGCGCGCGTGCTGTCGCTGCACGATGCGCGCCTGCAGGGCAAGCTGCGCGGTCTAGAGCTCGGTCTGCCGGAGTCGCTCGCCGGGCTGACCGCGGGCGGCGACGAGGCGAGCGTGCTGCGCGCCGGGATCGCCGCGGCACAACGCGTGGTCGCCGGCTCACAGACCGAGGCCTACGCGCTGCTCGGCGGCGAGCACGAAGCGCGCGAGCTGACAGCCGTGCTGGCGTCGCAGGAGGGCAAGCTCGTGGGTGTGCTCAACGGCGTCGATGCTGCGCGCTGGAACTCGCTCACCGATCCGCTGCTGCCCGCGCGCTTCGACCATGCCGACTTGCGCGGCAAGGCGCGTTGCAAGGACGCGCTGCAGCTCGAGCTCGAGCTGCCGGTGCGGCCGGAGGTTCCGCTGGTCGCGTGCGTCGGCGATCTGACGGGCCGAGCCGCGGCGCTGATCGAAGAGGTTGCACTTGCGTTCTTGCGCAACGACGCGCAGCTCTCCGTGATCTCGTCGGGCGAGGCGCAGACGCTCGACGGGCTGCGGGCCCTACAACAGAAATATCGAGAACGGCTCGCGCTGGCCTCGGGCGCAGACGAGCGGGTGCAGCACCTCGCCATCGGGGCCGCGGATTTCCTGCTGCTCGCAGAGCGCGATCTCCACCACGGCGACCTGTACGCTTGCGGCCAGCGCTACGGGGCGCTGCCGGTCGCGCATAAGGCCTTCGCCATCGCAGACGGCGTCGTCGACTGCGACGCCGAGCTCACCTCCGGCTCGGGCTTCACGTTCGCAGAGGCCGATGCCACAGGGCTGCTCTCGGCGCTGCAGCGCGCCCTCTCCGCGTTCCAGAAGCCCAAGGCATTCGCCGAACTGCGCCGCCGCACCATGCGCATCGATCTGTCCTGGGAGCGCAGCGCCCGCCGCTACGAGCACATATATCGTACGGCCAAGTAGACGGATCGGCTTCGGGTGCGCGCGCCGTGGGGTGAATCGCGGCTTCGCCGCGAGAGGGGAGCAGCGCTCCCTTCGCCCCGTTCGTCAGTCTCTATAATTTTCGAACTGCAGCTCGATGCCGAAGTCTTGGTTGCGCATCGCGGCGATCGCTTGCTGCAGGGTGTCGCGCTTGGGGCCGGTCACGCGCACTTGGTCGGCCTGAATCGCGGCTTGCACTTTGAGGCCGCTGCCCTTCAGGAACTTCACCACGTCCTTGGCCTTTTCCATGCTGAGGCCTTGGTTGATCTCGACGAGCTGGCGGAACGCACTGCCGCCCGCGGGCGCCGGCTTCTCGGGCGAGATCGATTTGAGCGAGACCTTGCGCCGCACGAGCTTTTCTTGCAGCACCTGCAGGGCGGCCTCGAGCCGCCCTTCGCTGTTGCTGCGCAGCACGATGCCTTCGTCGGTACGCTCGATGCTCGTGCCGGTGTCGCGGAAGTCGTAGCGGGTCGCGACCTCTTTGGCCGCCTGCTGCACGGCGTTGTCGACTTCGTGCATCTGCACTTTGGACACCACGTCGAACGACGCCATGGGCGGGGCCTCCTGCTGCGCTCCGGAGCGCACGATAGAACGGGCTCGCCACGTTGCAAAGGCCTGCTCACCGCGGCGTGTCGGATCAGAGCGCGAGCGGCTCGTCGGGCAGCTTGGCGTCGCTGCCGCGCAGGTACGTCGGCTCGAGCGAGGAGGCGTCCGCGGTGCCACCCGCGCGCACGCCGTTCGAGGCCTCGATCGCGACGTGGCGTCCGCGGATCACGTCGAGCTCGGGGGCCGCGAGCGCGGCCGAGGGGCCGAGCCCGGCGAGAAGCGCCTCGGCGTGACGCCGCGCGCCGGCGCCGCACAGCAAAACGGGCTCGCTCAGAGCCGGCAGCGCCCGGAGCTGCACGCCGAGCGCCTCGGGCAGCGCACGGGTGGGAGGCAACACACGCTCGAGCGCGTCGCCATGACGGCGATAGGCCGCGGCGTAGACCTCGCCCTTCCCTGCATCGGCGGCGGCGAGGACCAAGCCAGCGTGCTCGCCGGCGCCACGCGCCAACGCCTGCAGCGAGCACACGCCGCAAAGCCGGACGCCAGTCGCGAGCCCGAGCCCCTTCGCGGTCGCGATGCCGATGCGCAAACCGGTGAACGAGCCAGGCCCGATGCCGACCGCCACGAGATCGAGCTGCCCGAGGGCCAGCCCCGCCGAAGCGAGCACGGCCGTGATCCGCGGCAGCAGCAGCTCACCGTGGCGCTCACTCGCCGCGCTGTCGTCTTCGGCCAGCACGCGGTCGCCGTCGATCACCGCGACGGCGGTGATCGCGGTCGAGGTGTCGAAGGCGAGGATTCTCATTCGGGGCGACTGTAGCAGGCGCTACCGAGAGGTGCTGTGCGCGTCAGAGGTCGAGGGCGCAGCGGAAGCCGAGCGTCACGTCTTTGACCTGCGCTGCAAGCGGCCTGCGCGCGGCGCCACGGCCGTAGCCGCCACGGCCGTCCCAGCCGTTGCCTTTGACCACCACCGTGTCGGGCTTGCCGGGCCAGGGCGTGCCGGTCCACTCGAGCACGTGGCCGCCCATGTCGGTGAAGCCTTCGGGCGAATTCCCTTGCGGCAGCGATCCGACTTCGAGCGTGTCGTTCTCGCCACGCTTCTGCGTGTTCACGCGGAACGGATCGTAGCGGTTGCCCCACGGGTAAATGTTGCCAGTCGCCCCGCGCGACGCTCGCTCCCACTCTTGTTCGCTCGGCAGCCGCGAGCCACGCCACGCGCAATAGAAGCCCGCTTCGTCCTGCGTCAGCAGCACCATCGGATGGCGCTCGCGGCCAGGTGGCGGCACGCGGTCCTGCCACAGAAAGCGCTGCAGCTCCGCGTAGCCGTGGTGCAGCCCGAAACGCTTCTGCAGGGCGGCCCAAACACTCGGAGCCAAGCTGTCGGCGTCGGGCGGAAACACGCCGCAGGCGGCCACGAATTCCGCGTACAGCTCGGCCGTGACCGGGCTCTTGTCCATGCGGAAGCCGGCCACGTACGCGCGCCTCACCGGGGCCTCGTTCTCGAACAAGCGTTCGCCGCCAGGCCCGAAATCCGCCCGCGCCTGGGCGCGTTCCTTCGCGAGCGAGCCCTGCACCGCAAGCCCCGCCGGCACGGTGATCATGCGCTCTTGGGCGGCGTCGTTCAGCGGACGCGGCGCGTCGATGCACTCGGCCACGCGCGCCCCGTACCCCGGCGAGCGCGGCGGAGGCGGGGGCGCCCCACCGCAGCTCCCAAACAGCGAGGCGCAAAGCCCCGCGCAAGCGATCGCCAGGACGGCGCCCACACCACCCCGCCAGTGCCGTTGCTTGACCAAGTGCTCCGCTCCCAATAGGTTGCGCCGCATGCCCGCAGCCAGGGTACACCGAGCCGAGACAGCCCCGGAATCGCCTGCGCGCGTGACCTCGCGCAGACGGAACGGGATTTGAGCGTGCTCGGCCTGCTCGAGCCGACCGACCCAGCCTGGGTACAAGCCGCCGAGGCGGACCTCGGGCGCTTGCTCTCCGACCACGCGCACTGTGAGCTCAAGGCCGCGCAGACCGCGCTCAGCCTCTTGGCCCGCTACGGCGGCGAAGCGCCC